>DASTIZ010000334.1:0-10043 GCA_035717045.1 Chitinophagaceae bacterium | reverse complement strand
TGGTCAATGGATAATGGGCAATAACGGGAGAGATGTCGGTGAAATACAGAAAAAAGCCGGTGAAAAAGAGCACTCAGTTTGAATCTCGTTTGCTAAGACATGGAAATTCCCCATTCCAGGCTGTAAGTATCCTCTGATCTTTTTACACACGTAAATAAGAAGTTTGTCACAAATGGCATATTAAGGTGTTGTCCCTGGTAATCGATCACCATTGTGCCACTTACGTAGGTCTGTGTCGATGATGTTTCGAGGATTTCACCACTATGTGGCAATTTGCGACTGTTATAATCATAAGTGTGTCGCATGGCCAGCTTTTCAACGATATCTTCGAGAAAACCCGGGTGATCAATTATTGCTGTGATGTGTAAAGACTTTTTCATAACCTATGACTTCGAGGGTTACAATCATCCATTATCAAATCCACGCTTCAAACACCGCAGATGCTTGCTCCTTTTCTGTCTATTCTTATGACTCCTATGTAATCAAAATGGTTATAAAAAGATTGTGAAATTATTATTAAAGAGCTTTTCAACCTGTTTATGACAACGAATAACTCCAGGTGATTTTATAACACTTTTCTTTTTCCTTCGTGCACACCACCCCGAAATTGGTAAATACAGGAATACTTATGTGCTGGACATTCTTACCAGATGGATTTAAGAAACTGATATCGACCGTTCCTTCTACTGGTGAATGTTCGCAACACCAACTCATGGTCTCAAAGTTTTCCCATTTCTTTTCTTCAATCAAATGCCGGTTGCCGAGGCACTTTTCTGCATGATGCATATTATTTATATGATTCTCTATCATGCTTTCAGCAAGTCTTACATTTGTCTCGACAGTTGTTATCGGTGTACTTTTCATAAATAACCATTTTGACTTTAAGGATCATTTCCATTACCTAATATTTCAAGGGGAGTGCCAAAGATTTCCTTTGCTAAAAAAAATTTTAAAGTCGGGAGATTAAAGCGGGCAAAGTTGAAATTATCAGTTACCGGACATTCGAGTGCGCAATTTTTTTCCCATTATTTTGGATGTGAACACCAGATATTGGGAATAAATCGAAAAGGCCTGTAAAACTGGCCTCGCAATAAGCCATTGTTAAATGATAAATGAAAAGGAATTATTTATTTATGAGAAAATAGATGCTCCCTTATCCCACTTTTTAAAGTGTTGTCAGGATTTGGTAACCTATTATTTGTTAATGAATTCATTCACGATGCTTCTCATGTAATAATTTGAAATTGTCGCCGTCAAACAAACCCAGGTCACTTAATTTCAAATGGGGAATCACCAGCAAAGCCATAAAGGAAAGTGTCATAAATGGAGAGGTAAGAGTTGATCCTAATTCCTCTTTGACCATAGCATCAATGTCTGTATAAGCTTCAGCGATCCTGTAACCATCTTCATCGCTCATTAATCCGGCGACGGGTAATGCCAGTACCATTTCTTTCTTATCACTAACCGCGCTGATACCTCCTTTTTTTTCTATAATCAGGTTAACAGCTTTGCAGATGCTTTCATCATCCACACCAACGGCAACAATGTTATGAGAATCGTGTGCAACTGAAGATGCCATGGCCCCCTTGATGAGGCGGAAATTATTGATAAATGCACTGGCAACGGGTGCATCCTTGTACCGATTAACAACCACTATTTTCAGAATATCGTCTTCGATATCACTTTTTAATTTATTATTGATAATAGCAGGCTCGTATAAAATCCTGTTGGTAATCAGCTGTCCGTCCAGAGCTTCTATAACAGGAATTCTGAATGGGGAGTTGTCGTCACTGCGTGCAGGCGAAGCAGGAAGTACGTATGTGGAGAGTGGAATTTCAAAATCACCGGGCTTCTTTTTACTGCAGGAGAAGTTATTAATGATCGCCGACGGAGCACTGCGAATGGCTGATCGTCCATCTTCAGCCACAAGTTCTCCGTTGATAAATGTTTTCAATACTTCGAACGTTTTTAATTCCTTAACTACTATAAAATCTGCAGGGTCATTTTTTCTCAATAAGCCGACATCAAGCCGATAGTGAAGAACAGGATTTACACAAGCTGCCTGTAATATCCTGAACAAGTCAATGCCTTTTGCTACGGCTCTTGTACACAGCTGGTTGATATGTCCAATCACTAAGCTGTCAGGGTGCTTATCGTCGCTGCAAAACATCATTTGATTTGGGTAATCATTAAGCAGATCGATCAGGGCTTCAAAATTTTTTGCTGCGCTACCTTCGCGAATTATGATCTTCATTCCGTTTTGAAGTTTATCGAGCGCTTCCTCTTTTGTAAAACATTCATGATCGGTAGTAATACCTGCTGCTATGTATTGTTTTGCCTGTTCACCTCTTAATCCAGGCGCATGTCCGTCAACCGGTTTTAGTAAACGGTGTGCGGTTACAATTTTTTTCATCACTTCTTCATCTTCATTCAGCACGCCGGGAAAATTCATCATTTCACTTAAGTACTTTATGTCTTTTCTTTTCAAAAGACTTTCTACCTCATTTGCGTTAATCGTGGCTCCGGCGGTTTCAAATGTTGTGGCGGGGACGCAGCTCGGGGCGCCAAAATTGAATTTGAACGGCACTGTTTTTCCGTTTTCTATCATGAACTCCACACCCTTCATCCCGCACACATTCGCAATCTCATGCGGATCACTGACTGTGGCAACTGTTCCATGCACGACGGCGAGCTTTGCAAACTCTGAGGGAACCAGCATTGAACTTTCAATGTGAACATGCGAGTCGACAAATCCTGGAAGTATAAAGTTTCCGACATCTGACTTCATACTTCCGACTTCTGTTATTGAGACAATCTTACCATTCTCAACTTTTATTTCTGCAGGATAAATTGTTTTTTGATGAACATCAACCAGGTTGCCCGTTACAGAAAATGAGTTCATGCCGGTGATTTTGATAAAGGTAAATCACTAACTTCATTCACCTAACACAAAAACACATGAGAAGAGTTTTCTTATTGCTGGCGACGACGGTCATTGTATGCATTTCATTTTCTCAGAAAACAAAACAAACGCAGACCCTTGTTGCTAAAGAAGACGAGCAACTATTTTCTAAATTAAAATATCGTTTGATCGGCCCCTTTCGCGGGGGACGCAGCGCTGCCGTAGCCGGCAGTTTTGAGAATAGGAACACTTTCTATTTCGGTGGAACAGGTGGGGGAGTCTGGAAGACCACCGATGGTGGCAATAACTGGGTAAACATTTCGGACAAGTATTTTGGAAGTTCTATTGGAGCGGTAGCTGTTGCCCCTTCCGATGAAACTATTATATATGTCGGCGAAGGAGAAAATACAATGCGGGGAAATGTGAGTGAAGGCCTTGGGGGTATGTGGCGAAGTGATGATGGAGGGAAAAGCTGGACAAATATGGGTCTAAAAGACGGTCGTCATATCATTCGTATTATCATTCATCCAAAAAATCCTGACATAGTTTGGGCGGCCGTCATGGGGCATCTGTTCGGACCCAACCAGGAACGTGGTGTTTATAAGACAACCGATGGCGGTAAGACATGGAAAAGAACTTTATTTATCAATGAACAAACAGGTTGCAGTGATCTGGTTATGGAACCTGGTAATCCAAGAGTATTTTATGCTGGCACATGGCGATTGATCAGAACGCCTTATTCATTGGAAAGCGGTGGTGAAGGAAGTGGATTATGGAAAAGTACAGATGGGGGTGAGACCTGGACAAATATCTCCTCTAAAAAAGGGTTACCAAAAGGAGCATGGGGAATTGTCGGCGTCGCAGTGGCACCTTCCAATACAGAAAAGATTTATTCGATCATTGAAAATAAAGATGGCGGATTGTATATGAGTTCTGATGGCGGCGAAACATGGGCACTGACTTCGAATGATAATAATATTCGTCAGCGTGCGTGGTATTACACAAAAGTTTTTGTGGATCCGAAAAATGAGAACCGTGTGTATTGTCCCAATGTTGGTTTTATGAGAAGCAATGACGGCGGTCGTACATTTCAATCCATCAGTACACCCCATGGCGACCATCATGATCTATGGATTGATCCCGAGGATGGTAATCGAATGATCGTTGCTGATGATGGTGGCGCACAGGTGACATTTGATGGAGGCAATAACTGGAGCACATATCTGAATCAACCAACCGTTCAGATTTACCGTGTGAGCACAGACAATGCGTTTCCTTATCGCATAATGGGTGGCCAGCAGGATAATAGTGCTTTTAGAATAAAAAGCAGAACATATGGTGCCGCGATCACCGCTGCCGATATGGAAAATACAGCAGGCAGTGAAAGCGGGTATGTTGTAGCAGATCCGCTGAATCCGGAGATCACTTATGGCGGTAATTATATGGGCCTGCTTCAGCGATTAGATCATCGTACCGGTGAAAGCCGGGCCATAAATGTGTGGCCGATCGATAATATGGGTGCAGGTGCTGAAGCGGCTAAATATCGTTTTCAATGGAACTATCCGATTTTCTTTTCTCCTCATAATCCTAAAAGACTTTATGCCGCAGGCAATCATCTCTTTGCAACTGAGGATGAGGGACGAACCTGGCAAATGATCTCTCCTGATCTGACCACAAATGATAAGAAGAAACAAGTATCAAGTGGTGGCCCGATAACACAGGATAACACGAGTGTAGAGTATTACTGTACGATCTTCTCTGCAACCGAGAGCTGGGTTGAGAAAGATCTTTTATGGGCAGGAAGCGACGATGGATTGGTACATGTAAGTAAAGACGGCGGAAGGAATTGGGAAAATGTGACTCCGAAAAATATTCCGCAATGGATCATGTGGAATTGTATCGAAGTAGACCCTTTCAAAAAAGGAGCGGCCTACATTGTTGGCACAAGATACAAACTGGATGACTTTAGATCCTATATCTATAAAACCGAAGATTATGGTAAAAGCTGGAAGCAGATCACCAATGGTATCAACCCGCTGCATTTTTCAAGATGCCTGCGTGCCGATAGGAAAAGACAAGGACTGCTCTATGCCGGTACCGAATATGGGATGTATATTTCTTACGACGACGGTGCAAACTGGAGATCATTTCAATTGAATTTACCCGAGGTCCCTATCACTGATCTTGCGATAAAGAACAATGACCTGATCGTGGGTACGCAGGGCAGAAGCATTTATATATTAGATGATCTTACAATTGTACAGGAAAGAAATGCTGATATATTGAATAAAAACCTTCATGTATTCAGTGTCAATCCTGCTTACCGGATGCCGGGTGGCGGTCGGCGGGGTGGTGGTCGCGGTGGTGGTGATCTGCGTAATGTAGGCGCAAACCCTCCCAATGGGGTGGTCTTTAATTATTATATGAAGAATGCAATTGATTCAACAAGACTTTCCATCCAGGTTTTAGATAAGAATAAAAGACCGATCAAGACATTTTCAACTACGGCCCGTGTCCCTGCTGAAAAAATAGAGGTGGCAAAAGGCATGAACCGGTTTGAATGGGATATGAATTACCCGGAAGCGGAAAGAGTAGAAGGGCTCATCCTATGGAATGGTTTTGTTGGTGGACCAAAGGCTGTACCCGGAAGCTATTTTGCAAGATTTAGATCAGGAAATGATTCCACGGAAGTGCCATTCGCAATACTGGCTGATCCCAATTATAAAACTTCGCAGGCTGAGTATGAAGAACAATTCAATCATTTGATCACCATTCGTGACAAATCTAGTGAGATCATGAAAGCGATAAGGAATATCCGGGACGTAAGACAACAGATGAATGACTTCAGTGCAAGGGTCGGGAAGGACCTTCCAAAAGAAGTAAAACAACAGATTGATACAGTTCAAAAGCAGATCACGGCTGTGGAAGAAGCGTTACACCAAACCAAAGCAAAAAGTGGCCAGGATGTGTTGAATTATCCTATAAAACTCGATGACAAGTTGTCGAGCATCTACAATGCGTCAGCCGCCGGCCAGTCAGGCCTGACAAAACAAACCAAAGATGCTTACGCAGAGCTTGTCGTATTAATCGATGAGCAACTGAATAATCTTAAGAAGATCATGAACGAAGATGTGGCTAAATTAAATCACCTCATTCATCAAAAAACGCTGCCGGTGATAGGGGTTAAGAAAGAATAACTGAACTAAACCCTATAGTTGTTGAGATGCCTGTCTAACTTTTTACTATGGCAACAACGATGCGTTTTTGCACCGATTGCGGATACTACAATACGCCTTCCTGGCTTCACCTACAAAACTAAAGTCAAAATGTTTTAAGCAGTACTTAGTTAATAATAATGAGGGCCAGGAATGGCCATTCCTGTTCTAAAGGAATGCATTAGAGATTCAGCCAGTAGTTCAATTTAAAAACCAATGCCCGGTTCCTGTTCTTTAATAACGGGTCACTAAAGTAATTATCGGTATAAACTACAAACAGATCGCTCATGGGCTTATACCTCCATTGAAAACGGCTGTTGATATTGATATTTTCGTTTTGCGTGTTGTATTGAATAAATGTTGTCCAGAATATGCTATTGCTGAAATTGATTTCTATTCTTGGCGCAACCAGGAATAAAGATGCATTGCCATACGGGTCCGGAAATTTCAGGTCATTCTGTTCAAAATCTACTCCAAAACTTCCCCACGGTTGCGCACGAAAACGAATACCTGCGATGTATTGTTGAATAGTTCCGTTATAAAATGTGCCCAGCCGGATGCCGGTATTGAAAATAAATTTCTTTCTCTGGTCAGACTGGTAGTTCACATGATAATTACCAAAGTGATAATTGCCTTTTGGCAATGGATCAAAATCAGTGAAAGCTGTTGGATATAGAAGGTGAACCACCTGGTTGTTGCCACCAAATCGTAACTGGCTTGTGTTTTTGAAATCAAACAGGTAGATGATCTCGGCCGTGTTTTCATTTAAAGTGCCAGTTGGATTCCAAACGATGTAGTTGTTAATAGTGATATTATGGGAGGTGAGAGACCCTTTTTTGGGAAACATATTATAACTGAGAGTGGTCAGGATCCCTTGATAGCCTACGCGGATCGTTGTATCAAGTTGAGCATCATAATTTTCAATGCGCTGTACAAACCCCATGTCTGCATAATAGTTAGTGCCCATGCTTTCCAGATTGAGCACCGCGGTTAGTTTTCTGCCTGAATATTGTCCCCCTATATACATAAAATGATCATCCGTATAGACACCGTGTTTCCAGCTTTTGTGTAAGCCATACCACGATTGAACATCGCCTTTATTGCTTACGTACACCAATTCAAGCCCGGCATTTCTTCCGTACCGGTCAAGTGGGTTGTCTTTTTTCTTTTCTTCATTCATGAATGCTTCACGGCCGAAATAATATCCTTTGACCAGTGATCTTTTCAGTACGGTGCGCATAATTGATACCGCCGTATAATTTTGTGCCGAAAATTCGCCCTTCCTGCCGGTTTGCATATTCATAATGCCGACCCTTGTTTTTTTATCAAGATTACCCGTAAGCCTCAACCCGGCATAAATGGGAATTCGATTTCCTTCTTCATCCAATCCGATCCGTCTTGAATAAAAAGGATTGCTCGCGGGATAACCATAGCTTGTGAACAGATCAGCATTTTCTATAAAAAAAGTTCTTCTTTCAGGGAAAAAGATATCGAAGCGTGTCAGATTGGTTACCTGCCTGTCGACTTCTACCTGCGAAAAATCCGGATTCACGGTGATATCGAGATTGAGTTTTGATGACAAGGCAACTTTTGCGTCAAATCCCTGGTTGAACTCACCCTCTGTATTTAAGCCGTCTTCCTGGTTGCTTGACAGGCCACCGGTGATATAGGGTATCACCGAAATATTTGTCCCGGGTGGTGGGGGTGGTGCATCCCAGATCAATGCTCCTGTATGCCCGAAATCATAGAACTGAAGATTTCTTGGAACCTTTGTCCATGTACTGTATTCATTATTTTTCAGGTCAGCCCGAATAAAATTTACTCCCCAAATCGTTTTTCCACGCTCATAACGAAGTGACTTAAATGGTATCGCCATTTCAGCTATCCATTTGTCAGTATGTCTTGTCGTTTGAGAGAACCATTTATTGTCCCAGCTAAAACTAATATCACCGCCTGTACTGGCTGTAAGGAGATCTTCTGATTGCACATTGTATGGGTTAACCACAAAAAGAAAACCGTTGGTTCTTGCATTCATAGGATCGAGAATAATGGCAACACCGTCACTGCCACCCGGATCAATATCCCTTTTCAGCGTTTGGATAACATAATAGCTGGTGTCATAATTAATGATGCCCACATATAAAAAGTTATCATCATAACTAATTCTAACTTCTGTATCCCGCCGGGCGCGGCCGGTATCCAACGGTTCTTTTTGCCAGAAGTTTTTTATGGGTTCCGCATTTTGCCAGCTTGCTTCATTTAATATCCCATCAATTTTTATCTCATCAGTGGCTTTCCTATTCTTCAGCTGGTATTGCTGCTGGTATTTCGAATTATCGATCTGTGCTTTTACGTGAAAAAAACACGGAAAAAATAAGGTGAGCACAGCCAGTTTTTTCATGCAAGAAATTTTGGTGGGTATCGGGACGCAATATGTCGAAATACTTTCTAATTACAACCAAAAGTTCTCTTAGCTGCCACCCGGTTACCTAAACGGTAGAAAAACGAATGATTTTTGCCACGGTATTTTCTTTATTTTAATAGCAGTAATCCGGTAGCTAAAGCTTGCCTTTGGCTTTAGTTTTGAATTATTATAGCTGTATTAAAATCCGTATTTATGAAAAAGACTTTTGCAATCGATGTATTGCTGATCCTTATATCCTATGGGGTTTTCTTGTTGATATTCTGACGAGAAGCCAATTCGAACTTCACATCACTGGTTTTCCAAAGGGCCAGGTCCTGATTCTTTTGTTCGGCCCCTCCCAATCTCGCCTCAGGCGAGACCATCCACCCACAAAACTTACAGGTGAGTAGCCAATCTAATCGTTGCTTAATAAATCAGGTCTCTTGATTCTTGTTCTGATCAGGGACTGCTCATGACGCCATTCTTCAATGACCTTATGATTTCCACTGAGCAATTCATCAGGTACTTTCCATCCGCGGAAATCTTCCGGTCTTGTATATACGGGAGGCGCAAGTAAATTATCCTGGAACGAATCGAATAAAGCCGAGGTTTCATCGTTTAAAACTCCGGGTATTAACCTACCGATACAGTCAACCAAAACCGCAGCGGCCAATTCACCTCCGCTTAACACGTAATCACCTATCGAAATTTCTGTTGTTACAAAATGTTGTCGTATTCTTTCATCAATTCCTTTATAATGCCCGCATATCATGATGATGTTTTCTTTTAATGAAAGTGCATTCGCGATTTTTTGGTCCAATTTTTCTCCATCCGGAGTCAAATAAACAACCTCATCGTATTTTCTTTCAGAAGAAAGCTCTTCAATCGCCTTTGCAAGCGGTTCACACATCATCACCATGCCGGCACCACCACCATACTGGTAATCGTCAACCTGCCCGTATTCATTCACAGCCCACTTTCGCAGATTATGTACATTAATTTCCAGTAATTTTTTTTCCTGCGCCCTTTTCATGATGCTATGCTGCAGGGGACTCTGCAACAATTCCGGCAGGACGCTGATTATATCGATTCTCATCTGTCAAAGTTAAAAAATAAAACCCCGTCCCACCTCAGGCGGGACGGGGCTTAGGCCTTACATCTCCCTTTAATTTACAGAGATGGTTTTAACCTTTTTAGGTTCTTTCACTTCCAACTTTGGAATCACTATTTTTAATTCCCCATTTTTGTACTCGGCCATGATCTTACCATAGTCGCAATGCTCGGGAAGAGTAAAGCTTCTGCTCCAACTGCTGTAATTATACTCACGCCTGTTAAACCGACCAAGCTTTTCTTCTTTTTCTTCTCTTTCCTTTTCAGCACTGATGGTCAGCATGTCATCAAACGCATCTACTTTGAAGTCTTTCTTCTCCAAACCAGGTGCAGCAATGGTGAGTCTGAATTCCTTTTCTGTTTCTTCAACATTTACAGCGGGAACATTCATTACTTTTCCAAAATTGAAAAA
>DASTIZ010000333.1:0-6400 GCA_035717045.1 Chitinophagaceae bacterium | reverse complement strand
GACAAGCTGGAAGGAAAAGCAACATTTACAGTTACTGCAAAAGACTTAGAAAAATATGTAGGCGTATTCCAGTTTGAAGGTGTCGATATTGCCGCCACTACTACTATCAAAGAAAATGCATTATGGGTATCGGCGCCGGGCCAGGGGGAATATGAATTGGTCCCTTTGTCGCTGAATACGTTTACCGTAAAAGGTGTACAAGGCTATACGCTGAAGTTTGAAGTGGATGGGGATAAAGCAGTTGGCCTTACGGCAATTCAGCCAAACGGAACGTTTAAGGCGAAGGTGAAGAATTGAGACCGCTATAGCCTTCCCGCACGCGGATGCAATGACTATCGACTATCAACTATTGACTATTATACTAACCTACTCCGCCCAGCTCATGATATAATTCTTATTCTCAATTTCCAATGCCTGTTTAGTCAGCATCAAAGGACGAAACGTATCCACCATCACTGCCAGCTCTTTTGTTTCCTTAGCTCCGATACTTTTTTCTACCGCACCCGGATGCGGACCGTGCGGGATACCCGCTGGATGTAATGTGATCATACCTCTTGTTACATTCTTACGACTCATAAAATCGCCGTCAACATAATAGATCACTTCATCGCTGTCGATGTTACTATGATTATAGGGTGCAGGTATTGCCTGCGGGTGGTAATCGAAGAGCCGTGGTACAAAAGAACAAACAACAAATGCATTTGTCTCGAATGTCTGATGCACCGGTGGCGGCTGATGCACACGACCCGTGATCGGTTCGAAATCATGAATGGAAAAAATATAAGGATAGCAACAACCATCCCAGCCAATGACATCAAACGGATGGGTGCCATAGTGCAAACCATAAAGCATGCCGCGCTTTTTTGCTTTGATAAGGTAGTCACCCTGGAGATCATAGGTTCTTAATTCATGCGGTGGACGAATATCTCTTTCGCAATAGGGCGAATGCTCCATCAGTTGTCCGTACGGGCTCAAATATCTTTTGGGAAATCGCAGAGGTGTGAATGATTCTACAATAAACAGACGATTCTTATCGTCCTTGAAATCGATTTGATAAATAGTTCCTCTCGGCAATACAATATAATCACCATATGCGAATGGCAGCTCACCATACTGGGTGTGCACCGTGCCGCTCCCCTCATGCACAAAGATCATTTCATCGGCGTCTGTATTCTTATAATAATAATCACCAGTTCCACTGGCCGGCGCCGCCAACACAATGTGACAATTATTGTTCACCAACACAGGCACCCGGCTTTGCAGGAACTCGCCACCCGGTTTTATATTAAATCCTTCAAAGCTGCGGTGCTTGAGCATTTTCTCCTCAGCGACAGTTGGCGATACATCCACCTGCGGCTCCGTTTTTACGATTTGTGTGGGGGGATAACAATGGTAAAGCAATGAATAATCGTTGCTGAATCCTTCGGTAGAAAATAATTGTTCGCTGTACAATCCACCATCGGGCCTGCGGAATTGCGTGTGGCGTTTATGAGGAATGTTTCCTAGTTTATGATAATGAGGCATGATCGATTTTAGATTTTAGATTTTAGATTTCTGATTTTTCGCGAAGCGAAGGACTACCCGGCAATGACAGTAGACAACTCTAAGGTAGAGATAAGAAAAATGTATTTCCATTTTCTTTTATCGATCCAATATGTGAAGTTGCGATGAAAAGGCATAGACAAATTTAGTCTTTTTAAACCACTAAGGTGCGAAGTCACGAGGCACCTCAAAGTCTTGGCGCATCTTTGTGTGCTTTCGGTCCTTGTGGTTTAAAACCCAATCCCCGAATTTTGCCGGAGGTAATTATCAACATGAATAAGAGCTTAAAACATTGCTGTTAGACCTCACCTATCAAAGCTCTAATAATTGGAGTGCAAACTACCGTTCTCCATATGGAGAGGGGAGGCAGTAGTCACCAATAAAAGAATATCGATGGGGTGAGGTGTGAATCATTATGACAAGAATCGGATTAATATCAGACACACATGGCTACTTAGATGAAAAAGTATTCGATTACTTTAAAGATTGCGATGAGGTGTGGCATGCGGGCGACTTTGGTGACGGGGTGGCTAAGAGATTGAAAGAGCAAAAGGGTTTAAAAGGAGTTTATGGGAATATAGATATGCAGGAGATTCGTTATGAGTTTCCGGAACAACTTGTTTTTAATTGCGAACAGGTAAAGGTAATGATCCGCCATATTGGTGGCTCACCTCCCAACTACAATTCCGAAACAAGAAAACAACTGACCTTGCATAAGCCAGGGCTATTCATCAGCGGGCATTCGCACATTCTGAAAGTGATCTATGATGATAAGATAAATTGCCTGCATATAAATCCGGGTGCCGCCGGCAAACAAGGCTGGCATAAAGTCAGAACCATCATCCGCTTTGCGATTGATGGTTCTGATATTAAAAATTGTGAGATCATTGAATTGGGGAACCGATGATCACGCATGCTCAGGGTGAAACTCCTCTGCCTTTTTCTTCATTTCACTTTCTGACACATCTTTGACATGAGTGGCAATTGTCCAGCTATATCCAAAAGGATCCTCGATATTTCCAACCCTGTCACCGTAAAACATATCCATGGGTGCCATTGCTAATGTAGCTCCGTTTTGTATCGCTTTTTCAATTGTATCATCTACATCTTCCACATACAAATGCAGATTTATTGAATTCCCATTAAGTGATTTTGGTGATTTGTTGTTATACTCCGGGTTTTCCTCAGCTAAAAAGATCAGGGAATCGCCGATCGTCATTTCGGCATGCATGATCTTTTTGTCATGTCCGCTGATCCTCGACCTTTCTTTAGCTCCAAAAACATTTTTATACCATACGATTGCTTCTTCGGCCCCTTTGAATGAAAGAGATGGCGTTACGTTGTGATATCCGCTCGGGATATATTTTACTTTTGCCATAACGATTTCGTTTAAAAATTAAAAAATAAAAACCGATCACCCCTCAGTTGAGAGGTGTATGAGCTTTGGCAGCCGCAAAATTGCTGCCATACCAATGAGGGTTGAAAACTAATTTCACCTAACTTGTTAACCGATCAAGCCGTGTATCAATAATGTTACTTAAAAATATCCCCATTCTCAGAATATTCGATGTTGCAAAAGCAAAAGAGTTTTATATCGATTGGCTGGGTTTCAAAATTGATTTTGAGCACCAGTTTGAAGAAAACACTCCGTATTACATCGGCATATCAAGAGATGATGTACAACTTCATTTGTCCGAACATCATGGTGACGCCACACCGGGCAGCAAGGTGTTTATTATTTGTAATGACATCAAAAAGTTTCATGAAGAACTACAATCAAGGCCGTATAAATATTACAGACCGGCGTTAGTTGAAACTTTTTATGGCAGTTGGGAGATCGCGGTACAGGATCCTTTTGGAAATCGTTTATCATTTAATGAATACAAGAAGGAAGAATAAGTAACCAGGTATGGTCACCCGGAATTTTTACTAGCATGATTGAAAGGTCTCATAAATCTATTCTCACCATTGCCCGGCTCTTGCTATGCTGCCGCACTATTCTAAATCCGTTATTAATAAAAGAAGATAATACCCCTACCCATAAAAACGGGTGTGGTACTTTTTCTGCATATGGAATAGCCGGGTAAGCTTCCAAAGTTTTTATCTTTTTCTTTTTTGCAAAATCAACAGCGCCTTTAATTAATTCTTTCGATAATCCCTGGCGACGAAATTCTTTTTTGATAAAAAAGCAGGTAATGCTCCAAATCGGTTTATCATCAATTCGCCTGAATACCCGTGAATTTTCGACCCTCATATAATCTTCTCTTGGCGCCAAGGCGATCCAACCCACGGGTTCTGTATTTAACGATGCGATCAAACCCTGGGGCAAGCCTTTGCTCACAAGTTGCTTCATCATTTTCTTATTTCCATCGGGCTTATTTTCCTGAAAAGTTTTGTAAGGCAAGCGGAAATACATGCACCAGCAATTACCACAACCACCCTTTTCTCCCATTAGGGTTTCAAATGCCTTCCAGTTTGATGCAGTTAATGGTTCAAGCTTCAGCTTCATAAATTCTAAGTTTTGCACGGTCCAAAGCTAAATTCAAACCAATATACAACACTCAAAAATCCCTCTCCGTCGACAACTTCTGAATGAGAATGTTTTTTTAAGTAGTATCGCCGGAACCTCTCTGGCGGGAGTTACCTGGAGAAATCACTTTATGACTCCCTTCGTCCATAGTACTTCCCTGCTTTAACCTAAAGACCACACCTTGTAAAAAAATACTTTTGCCTCTCTGGAAATAGGTGTAGCTTTTCTGTAGCAAAATTAAAGTTTATGTCACACCAGCCATCACGTCGTCAGTGGATCCAACAATCGTCATTAGCATTGGTGGGATTGGGATTTTCATTCAAGTCAATGGCCAATGAAGAAGGTTTTAAAAGGATCACGGGCATGCAAAATGGAGTTATTAATCTTGGCTCCAATGAGAATCCTTATGGAATTTCTACAAAAGCAAAGCAAGCTATTCTCGACATGATGGGTGAAACAAACCGATATCATTTCAATGTGGCTTCATTGCAATCTTTTAAAAAGACAATTGCTGATCATTATAAAGTTGGCGAAAACCAGGTCCTGGTAACGGCAGGTTCGGGTGAGGGACTCGCCTTGCTGGCCCGGCATTTTAACAAAGGAAACATTGTTACAGCCGATATCACGTTTGGTGTGTTGCCGAATACCTCGAAAAAGATCGGGACTAAAGTGATCGAAGTCCCATTGACAAAAGATAAAGTGCATGATCTGCCTGCGATGCTAAAAGCGATCAATGCTGAAACGCAATTGGTGTATATCTGCAACCCGGCTAACCCAAGCTCAACGATCATTTCGAATTCATCCTTAAAAAGTTTTTGTGAAGAAGCTTCGAAAAAAACAATTGTATTGATCGACGAAGCCTATAATGAATTCCTTGACAACGGTACTGATCAATCAATGATCAATATCATTGAAAGAAATCCAAATGTACTCGTCATAAAAACTTTTTCCAAGATTCATGCTATGGCAGGACTCAGAATTGGGTTTATCATCGGTCATTCTTCTTTGATCAGCAAACTGCAGCCAAATTATTTTCAAAGCTCTCAAATGTGTATCAGCAACCTTGCCATGGCTGCTGCCATGGCAAGCCTGGGCGATGAAGAACATCAACAAATGAGCAGGCAAAAAAATGAGGCGGCAAGAAAGTACACAGTCAATGAGTTGAAAAAACTTGGCATCGATGCAGCGCCCTCCTGCACCAACTTCATTTTCTTCCCGTTAAAAAAGTACAAAGGCAGCTTTGCAGAGGAGATGTTTGACAAACATAAAATCATTCTCCGTTCCAATCAATACGCTGACGGGCAATGGGCAAGAGTAAGCATCGGTACGATAGATGAAATGAAAAGGTTTATTGAATCTGCGGTCAAATCAGACAGCTTTGCTTCCGGTTGAACTAAGCGCTCCCGACCCTGAAAGCAATCGCTGGTTAACATTTAACTTTCTATTACAAAACGATCGATCTATTTTCAGCAATAACTAAAACCGGGCTTATGCGCAAACTTATTTTTTCCTTTGTAATTCTTACCACCCTTTCGTTGAATACAAAAGCCCAAACAGATCTGAAAACAATGCAGGAAATTCAGACTGTTCTCACGTATTATTTGGATGGTGGTACAAATGGCGACAGCCTCATGTTCTCAAAAGCTTTTGTACCCGATGGGCAAATGCGGTATATGAGAAATGACACCATATTCAATGTTTCATTGAAAGATTTTATGGCCAGGGCAAGGAACAATGGAGTAAAACAAGAAAGGAAAACCAGAATTGAGAGCATCCAGGTATTTGGGAATGCCGCTTCTGCCAAACTAACAATAGAATACCCGACATTTTATTTCCATGACATCATGAGTTTGCTTAAAACAAAAGATGGATGGAAGATCGTCGGGAAGATCTTTCATCGCGAAGACAAGTCCAAATGAGGTCTGAGGTCCGATGTATGATGTACGACAGATTGGGACAAATACTGATTATCAGACTTCAGACTTCTGAATTCAGACTTCTGACCTCAGACTTCCTACTTCATGCCAGGGAACCAAGGTCTTCCTTCACCTACAAGATCTCTAAAAGGCCATGGCACAGCGGCAAGAATCAATAGAAGTGCTATAAATAATAACCATCCTGTAGCTCTGTAATTAAGCATCTTCGCTTTGCCCCGGGCTATTGTAATCAAGATAATTGCAATAAGCATCATTAAAGGATGTTCTACCCAAAAAAATCTGTAAAATTTGTCCTTCATCAATTCAATATTTTCCGGTAATCCTTTATTAATACCGTACCTGCCGAAAAACAATTGATAGATGCCAACGATCAGCATTAAATGTGCTGAGA
>DASTIZ010000332.1:0-4514 GCA_035717045.1 Chitinophagaceae bacterium | reverse complement strand
TCCTCTTTTATTTCCTTTTACGTATCCTAAGGTTTAAAATTGCCAAAAAATTAAGCCGCTTGTACATAGTTTTCAATAAAAGGTGTTTGTCGTTTGTGATCGTGGTTTTCCGGTGTCGGAACTGTCAGCAAGGGAAGTTGGTCTTGCTTGAATGGAAAGTAACAAGTTGTCAATCAATAAAGTTCTGACAATTCTTAATTCAACCGTCCTGTTATTGTGATTTTCATTTTGAATGCTCTGTAAAGTTGGTAGGGTATATTTTAAAAAATTTTCAAAGAGTACACTCCGGTCTTTTGGATCTAAAGCCTGCCAGTCCTGCTGGATCTGCCGTTTGTACTCATCAATAAAACGGCTGATCAACTGGCGAAGAAAGAGAATTAGCCCGAAACTATTATCTGGTCTACATTTCAGGGCATAAAAACAGACCGATGAAAACCGGCCTGAGTGCCCAGAACAGGAATCGAACCTGCACAGTATTGCTACCACTGGATTTTGAGTCCAGCGCGTCTACCAATTCCGCCATCTGGGCAACAGGGTTGCAAATGTAAAATCTAAATCGGGAATGATGAAATTAAATTCATTAGTTGAGATGCTTCCTTAACCCAATTCTGTACTACCTGATAAACCCCGGTAATTCGTCCAGTTGCCTGGATTGTTCCCGATCGAACAAGAGATCTTTTATGCCAAAGAAAAGAGACTTGAAACCCGTGAAAACTTCACGGTTAAAATTCAAGAGCGTGGTGATCTCGGTTTCATTAAGATGCTTTGCTGTGCCTTCCTTATACAAATGTTGCAACGTTTCCGTATACCCGGCTGTTACCGACCGGTATACTTCCACAACGTCGTTAATGGAATCATGCTTTTCTTTTATTAATAATCCTTGTATCGCTTCACAGAATTTCTTTACCTCATCTTTTGTTTGCTTGTAAAAAGCATACTTCGTCTCATTGCTCGAATTGTGCAATTGATCTTTGTCCGGCAACGCATCTTTAAAGCTCTTGGCTGCGTACATCGCATTCCGCGCTGATGACATCATCCTGTCAGCTTTCTCTGAATCATCTTTCTTTCCCATTGTTTCCCGCAACCGGATGTAATAACTATGGATCTCTCCATATAGAAATTTTATATACTCATATTTGTTTGAAAGATTTTGATCAGAGAATTTTTTATTTAGTTTCATTTCTTTTTCCAACGTGTCTTCGAAACCGAAACAATCCAATATGTAATTGCACACACCGGCAATAAAATGACGATTTTCCTCTTCCATTGCATATAAAGCCATTGATGGCTCCTTTGTATCCACTTTATGAATGAACATGGTTTCATCATCTGCCGACCGAAATCTCATTTCCAGGAACCGGCCCATAACATTTAGTAAAGGATAAAAAATTATGATACCGAGAATATTAATAAGGCTTTGGAAAAAAACCAGTGCTATCAGGTTATCCTTTATCCCGATCACTTCGGTAATTAAACGGTTTACGGGGGTTAAGAAAACAAGGATCAGTGAGGCGGTAATAATATTGATCAGGAAATTTCCGAGTGAAACTCTCTTTTTTACTGAGGATCCCTTTATACTGGCAATAAAAAGTTTTATGGTTGTCCCTACCTCTGAGCCCAGTGTAATTGCCATGGCGTCATAAAGGTTGATTGCACCGGCATATAATGCACTTAATGTAAGAGCCATCGTGGCGGAGCTGGCCTGGACAATTGTGGTCACGACAAAACCAACCAATACAAAAATGATCGCTGCTGAATCCTGGTATTGAGCCAGGTCCACACGCTTCACCGTCTCTTCCATTCCTGTTCTTATATACCCCAGCCCAACAAAGAGAAAACTAAATCCAAGCAAAAACCGGCACCAATTATGTAACCGCGTGTCTTTATTGAAGATCACATAACCTAAACCGGCCAGCCCGGTAATAGGTAGTGCAAAATTTTCAATGTTCACCTTAAACCCGACCAATACGATTAACCAATTACTAACCGTTGAGCCAAGATTCGCTCCAAGGATGATGGCCAGCGCATTTTGCATATGTATGATACCGGCCCCTACAAAAGCAAGCACCATCAGGTTCACTACCGAGCTGCTTTGCAAAACTGCAGTAACCACAGCACCGCCCCCGATCGCCTTAAGTTTGTTTTGTGTTTGTTTTTTTAAAAAAAGTTTGAATGGCCGGCCTGCCAGCTCCTGCAATGACTCTTCAAGGAATTTAATGCCCAACAGGAATATAGCGATCCCTGCCAGCATTTTCCATATATCAACGGAATCAAACATGTCGATAAGTTACGGCAAAAGTGATGAAGTCTGAGGTCTGATGTCTGATGTCTGACGTCTGATGTCCGATGTATCATTTTTGTATATAACATTTGATCTCCCGTTCCGATTTCTGACTTCCGACTTCTGACTTCTGACTTCCGACCTCAGACTTCCGACTTCCGACTTCTGACTTCTGACTTCCGACTTCTGACTTCCGACTTATATTTGCCAATTATGAATCTTGATTTCAATCGTAATGATGATGCAATGAAGATGCAGCTTAGTGAAATTCGCCGGCGTTTGCAAAAAATTTATGAAGGCGGCGGTAAAAAAGCGATTGAAAAACAAAAAGAGAAAAACAAGCTCACAGCCAGGCAACGTATTGACTATCTCGTTGACAAAGACAAACCGTTTATCGAGATCGGCGCCTTTGCGGGATATAACATGTATGAAGAACAGGGCGGTTGTCCCGCCGGCGGCACTGTGGCTGGGGTGGGATGGGTTAGCAACAGGCAATGTGTGATCGTTGCCAATGATCAAACTGTAAAAGCAGGCGCATGGTTCCCGATCACAGGTAAAAAGAACCTCCGTATGCAGGAGATCGCAATGGAGAACCATTTACCCATCATTTACCTGGTTGACAGCGCCGGAGTTTTTCTGCCGATGCAGGATGAAATTTTTCCTGATAAAGAACATTTCGGAAGAATATTTTACAACAATGCCCGTATGAGTGCAATGGGAATTACCCAGGTAGCAGCCGTAATGGGTCCTTGTGTCGCCGGTGGTGCTTATTTACCGATCATGAGTGATGAAACCCTGATGGTAGAAGGAAATGGTTCGATTTTTTTAGCCGGGCCTTATCTTGTAAAAGCGGCGATCGGTGAGGACACTGACACGGAAACATTGGGTGGCGCCGATACTCATACCGAGATTTCCGGTATAGCAGATTATAAGTTTAAAACAGAACAAGAATGCATGGATCATATTAAACGGATGATATCCATGCTCGGTGATAAAGAAAAAGCAGGGTTTGACAGAAAGAAATCAGCCGCTCCAAAAAAAGATCCAAAAGAACTAACCGGTTTGGTGCCATTTGATGGCAAGACCTATGACATGCTTGACATCATCGAAAGGATTGTTGATAATTCAGATTTTGAACAGTTCAAAGAGGAATATGGCAAAACAATCATTTGTGGTTATGGACGAATTGATGGATGGGCTGTTGGCATCGTAGCCAACCAGCGTAAGATCGTAAAAACAAAAAAAGGCGAAATGCAATTGGGGGGCGTTATCTACAATGATAGCGCTGATAAAGCGGCAAGATTTATTCTGAATTGCAACCAGAAAAAAATTCCGCTTGTTTTCTTACAGGATGTTACGGGTTTTATGGTAGGCAGCCGCAGTGAACATGCCGGGATCATAAAAGACGGTGCCAAAATGGTAAACGCTGTGGCAAATTCGGTTGTACCAAAGATCACTATCATCATCGGCAATTCGTATGGTGCCGGTAATTATGCAATGTGCGGCAAAGCGTATGGACCCCGGTTTATTTATGCGTGGCCAACGGCAAAAATTGCTGTAATGGGGGGCGACCAGGCGGCAAAAACACTTTTGCAAATACAAGTGAATGCGATGAAAGCAAAAGGCCGGGAAGTGAAGCCCGATGAAGAACAAAAGCTATTATCGGATATCACAAACCGTTACGAACTGCAAACCACTCCTTACTATGCCGCCGCCAGGTTATGGGTTGATGACATAATTGATCCTTTACAAACCAGGATTTTGATATCCGAAGCCATGTCTGCTGCAAATAATAACCCCGAATTTCCTTCAATAAAACTTGGTGTGTTCCAGGTCTGATACTGTGGAAATTGTATGAAAAAATGTTTTTTTTCAAATATAAAATTTGACTACTTTCACCCCGATAATCAACACTAACTGAACGCTTATGAAGAAATCTACTTTCCCTGGATTTTTAGTGGCATCTATTTGTATCCTTACCTTACTGCAATCATGTAAAGACGACCGTTACCTGCTTGAACCTGCTCCGGTTCCAGATCAATCATTTGTTGAAGAATTCGATACCGCAAAAAATGCATATAACCGGGGTTGGCGTTTTATAAACCGTAGTGAATTCATAGGTCGTACGGGCTGGCAAAATCCTGATGGACTTACCGGTATTCCATTTCTGTCATGGAGCGGGACCGGTAATGGATATCTCTGGTCTGATTACCAGGCAACCACTGCTGCAGCT
>DASTIZ010000331.1:0-4525 GCA_035717045.1 Chitinophagaceae bacterium | reverse complement strand
ATCTGTGACCAGGTCACAATCAGCTTTTATGATTGGTTTACCGGGAAGATCAATCCGCTGAAACTGGATCCCGAATCCGGGGGTGGCGGGTTTCAACGTAAGATCAACCAGAATTCCTGTATGCAAACCCGTACCCGAAATACTAGCTTCTCCACTAATGGTATGTTGTTTATCGGGATTGAACGGCACAGTCATATTCTCAGCAATATATGCCTTATTTTCTGTCGGTGAAATCATGGTGGCAAAGATAGGATTTGAGAGGAAAAATGACATTTAGTTGCGGAAAGATCCCCTAAGTTTATTTTGATAAGATTCTCCAATCTGGTTTGGAAAACCGGGGTTGTTACCTGAAATTTTTTTGATCAGTCATATGCGATTGCATTACACTTTTTCACTTATCAGTTGTTTTACCAGTGCTTCAAGCTCTTTGATCCTTTTTTCCAGTTCAGGTAACTTACGGCTTATTGCCTGGCTACGTAACGCAGACGTATAATCATGAGCCGGCGATCCTGTGACCGCTTTGCCCGGGTCAATGGATTTACTGACGCCGCTTTGCGCATTGATCTTTGCCCCATCACCGATATTGATATGGCCAACTATTCCAACCTGGCCTCCAATCATAACACCTTTTCCAACCTTTGTGCTACCGCTGATACCGGCTTGTGCAGCCACAACCGTACTGTTTCCTATTTCAACGTTGTGGGCAATTTGAATCAGGTTGTCAAGCTTTGCTCCCGACTTTATTATGGTTGACCCGATGGTTGCCCTGTCAATTGTTGTATTAGCACCAATCTCAACATTATCTTCGACAACAACATTCCCGATTTGAGGGACTTTTTGAAAACTTCCGTCAGCTTGTGGCGCAAAACCAAAGCCATCACTTCCAATTACAGTACCTGCATGAATCACGACATTATTGCCGATCAAACAATCGTGATAAATTTTTACACCCGGGTGAATAATAGAATTGTCCCCAATTTTTACATTGTTACCGAGGTACACATTCGGATAGATCTTAGTATTGTTGCCCACTCTTACATTTTCGCCGAGATAAGCGAATGCGCCGATAAAAACATTTTGCCCGCATGATGCCGACTTAGACACATATGATGGTTCCTGCACTCCTGCCAATTGCTGCTGCATCATCTTTTGATAGGTGCCAAGCAAAGTTGCAAACGCCGAATATGCATCAGGAACACGAATTAACGTAGCCGCCACTGGTTGTTTCAACTCCAGCGAGTCGTTAATGATAAGTACAGACGCTTTGGTGCTGTACAAATATTCTTCGTATTTAGGATTGGCAAGAAAAGCCAACTGTCCATTTTCTGCTTCCTCGATCTTTCCAAAAGATCTTACTGATGCATTTGCATCGCCTTCAATCTTACCATTAATTAGTCCTGCTATCTGTGCTGCTGAAAATTGCATAAGCGTGAGTCATATTTGTCATATAAATCATATGAGTCATATCAGTCAAATAGATCGTATTCGAATAAAATGCACTTATTTGACTTGTATGACTTTTTTGACTATCATGACTTATTGAGTTCTTAAATAACAAAAATACTGTTTTTTGACCGGGCTCGTGATCTGTTGATGGATCAGCGCATTGTCAACTTTTGATATATCTTTTACACTTCCATCCTTGAATAGAATATTTATTTTCTCGTCCTGTGAATTATAAGTTGTATTGATCGCTTCACCCGTAAAAACGAAATAATCAGCTTCTTCATTGCTGATATGGAACCGTTGCACAAGCTCTTTTCTCTTTTCATTAACAAGAGCCCTTTCAAATTC
Organism: Chitinophagaceae bacterium; assembly: GCA_035717045.1. GTDB lineage: Bacteria > Bacteroidota > Bacteroidia > Chitinophagales > Chitinophagaceae > VBAS01. The sequence goes on along the minus strand of DASTIZ010000331.1, from coordinate 2,731 downwards.
ATCAACCTGGAATTTTATTTTATAAAGCCGACGGTCCACTAATCCGTTACAAAGTGTCGACAGAATTTTATCAGGGTGATCCATCCAGTTCTTTACAGTGGCCATTACGTCAAAATCATCAAGCCTGCAGAAAGTATCCAGATGCTCTTCTGTTCTATGACCTGCTGAGGGATGCTGCAGAAAATAATCCATGGCCGGTGTTGCCGCCTGCGTTCTAAACCCGTTTGCAATCAATTCTTTTGCCCTTCGAATGATATTTACGAGCATCATCTCCGCACTCAACACTGTTTTATGTAAATACACCTGCCAGTACATCAACCGGCGGGCGACCAGGAATTTTTCAATTGAATAGATCGCTTTTTCTTCAACCATGAGCTCACCATGATGAACGCAGAACATTTTAATGATACGATCATAACCAATAACCCCTTCTGAAACCCCGGTAAAAAAACTATCGCGGGTCAGGTAATCCATACGGTCTACATCAACCTGCCCGGCAATAAGCTGGTGCAGGAATTTTTTAGGATGTTTATTGGTAAAAATGTCAATCGCTGTCTGCAATTGTCCATTAAATTCTTTGTTGAGCACTTTAATAATAAGTAAGGAAATAGCCTCATGTTGCACATCATTGATCAGTTCTTTTTCAAGTGCATGCGAATAAGGCCCGTGCCCTACATCATGCAATAAAATGGCAATTTTTGCCCCAAGTTCTTCGTCGTGGGTAATTTCAACTCCTTTTCTTTTCAATTCATGCAGGGCATTGCACATGAGATGATAGGCGCCAAGTGAATGATGAAGCCTTGAATGAACAGCTCCGGGGTAAACAAGGTGGGCAAATGCCATTTGGTAAATGCGACGCAGTCGCTGGTAAAAAGGATGCGCAATAATATCCAATATTAAAGGATCATCAACCGTAATAAAACCATAAACCGGGTCGTTGATTATCTTTCTGGCTTTGGACATGTTGCTTTTTTGTTAAGGCAAGGCCGCAAAACTACAATAGCTGAAGTTATTAAACTAAATTTGAACCCCTTCATGTTTGCTGAATAGACTTGTGGAACAAGGGTGTCCATTGATGCCCTGGATGAACTTGCCACGAAAGTTAAATAGTAGCACGAATGTTGGGTAGATTGATTTGAAACCGCATTGAGGAGATTGCTCCGGCTTCGCCTCACATAAAAACCATAAACAACCGAGAATGGCATTAGCAAAAATACTCTGGGTAGATGACGAAATTGAAAGTCTGCAATCGCAAAAACTTTTTTTAGAAGGTAAGGGCTACGAAGTGCACACGCTTACAAATGGTTTTGATGCCATTGACTATGTAAAAGAAAACCCTGTCGATGTCGTATTGATTGATGAAACGATGCCGGGTATTACAGGTTTGGAGACATTGGGGAAGATCAAGGAAGTAAGCCAACAGATACCGATAGTGCTGATCACCAAAAATGAAACGGAGAACCTGATGAATGACGCGATCGGGTCTCAGATCAGTGATTATTTAATAAAGCCCGTAAATCCAAACCAGGTGTTGCTGAGTCTTAAAAAGATCCTGGAGAACAAGAGATTGGTGGCCGAGAAAACAACAACGGCTTATCAGCAACAGTTTCGAAACCTTTTTATGGCACTGAACAGCAGTCCCGATTATAATGAATGGATGGATATTTATAAAAAGCTTGTATACTGGGAACTGGAGATGGAAAAAAGTGATAGTCCCGAAATGCAGGAAGTGCTGCAGACGCAAAAGAGTGAAGCCAATACGGAGTTTTTCAAGTTTATTTCACGTAATTATGCCTCATGGGTAAAACCTAAAAGTGTCGATGGCCCCGTGATGTCGCACACCCTGATGCAATTCAAAGTGCTGCCACATTTGGAAAAAGGAACACCCTTATTCTTTATTTTGGTGGATAATCTGCGTTTCGATCAATGGAAAGCGATTCAACCCATGTTTGCCGAAAGTTTCCGGATCCTTGAAGAAGATAGTTTTTATAGTATCCTGCCAACGGCAACTCAGTATGCCCGTAACGCCATATTCGCCGGCATGCTCCCCATTGATATTGAAAAAACCTTTCATGTGCAATGGAAAAATGATGATGAGCAGGGAGGAAAGAATTTGCATGAAGAGGAATTTTTGAGAGCGCAATTAAAACGTCTTGGTAAAGCTGATCTGAAAGTTTCCTACACAAAAGTATTGAACAACCAGGCTGGGCTTGATCTTGTAAACAACATTCATAATTTGCTAAACAATGATCTGAATGTAATTGTTTACAATTTCGTGGATATGCTAAGCCATGCAAGAACAGAAATGGAAGTATTAAAGGAACTGGCAAGTGACGAAATGAGCTATCGCAGCATTACCAAAAGCTGGTTCGAACACTCACCGCTTCACCAGGCATTAAAGAAAATTGCAGACAAAAAACTGAAGATCGTATTGGCCACAGATCATGGAAGTGTGAAAGTAAAGACCGCGTACAAGGTAGTTGGCGATAAACAAACCACCACGAATCTTCGGTATAAACATGGTCGTAACCTGAATTATGAACCAAAGGAAGTGCTGGCCTTTCGTGATCCCCGGGAAGCAGGTTTACCCGTGCCTACTGTTAATTCCTCTTTCATATTTGCAAAGGAAGATGGATTCTTATGCTATCCCAATAATTATAATTATTACGTGAATTATTACCGTAACACGTTTCAGCATGGAGGTGTGAGTTTGGAAGAGATGATCGTACCG
>DASTIZ010000330.1:0-5235 GCA_035717045.1 Chitinophagaceae bacterium | reverse complement strand
TTGTTTATGTCTTCTGTTGTTGGGCACCAGGCGCATAAGAATTTAGCCGCCTATGCTATCACAAAAGCAGGACTGGAGATGCTCGCGAAAAATCTAGTGATTGAGCTATCGCCCTATAATATTAATGTAAACGCGATCGCCCCCGGCGCCACGTTGACCGAAAGAACATTAGAAGATAAAGAATACACAAATATTTGGAGCCGTATCACACCATTGGGTAAACCAGCGAACACAGGCGATATTGCAAACGCTGCATTGTTTTTAGTGTCACCTGCCTCGAGACATATTACAGGACAAAGTTTGATAATAGATGGTGGATGGAGTTCGGTGAGCCCTTCACCTTATTAACTGATCCCTGGCGGATAATTGCAGATTCACGACCTATAGTTCGTGGGAGCAGCCAGACTACCGAAGCATATTAACAAGTAGCAGCTCCCCATAATTTCAACAGGCGACACCTACAGAGTCGGATATAGCATCGATGTTCTTCTATTAACAGGTTATCCCTCCGGGATAATAATAAGATTGTCCGTCACAAATCTTTCAAATAATAACTCTACACGCTCCTGCTCCGTAGGAGCAGCCTTTTTATGGAATACACCAACAAGTACATCAAGCGCCCTGGGAGCTACCAATAGTTCAGAGGCGAGTCCTACGAAGCCGATCACTTTCAATGGATATTTTCTATAAACAGTTACCCCTACGGGATAATACCACCACCTTCACCAATAAAGAACTTAATTTAACTCCACGTCTTACGCAAAAGATTTATCCAATTCTTATGCATGATATTTTCAATATCATTATCCGAATAACCTCGCTGGTGTAGCAATGAAGACATATTTTGAAGGTCGGCGATCGTGTTCAAATCATAAGGACATTGCTCTTTTCCAAATGCACCATCCAGGTCAGACCCGATGCCCACATGCAAACTATTACCGGCCAATTGACAGATATGATCAATATGATCAATCACTTTTTCCATATCACAATTCAACGACTTTGGTGTTGATTTACCTCTATCCCATTTTGGAACGATCATCCAGGCATCAAAAGCGGCACCGATCACGGCTCCCCTTTCAATCAAAGCTTTTATCATATCATCGCTAAACTGGCGGTTGTGATCAACAATCGCGCGACATAGATTGTGACTTGCCCACACTTGTCCATGAAAATTATCCATTGCCTGCCAGAATGCGTCATCACAAAGGTGTGTTGCATCTAAAATAATATCGAGTTCTTCCATCCTCTTCAACAGGTGCAATCCTTCATTACCCATCTCACCTGTTGCATCGGTTCCATTTGCATACCGGCCCGGTCCATAATGAGCAGGGCCAATTGCCCTTAAGCCATATTCATATGCTCTTTCTAAATATTCGGCAGTGATTAAAGAATCCGCGCCCTCCAGGCTTAAAATATATCCAATAGGTTTATGTTCACCTGGAGAATCATCATTCCAAATATCGAGATGAATATTTAAAGACCGCAGATCTTTTATTTGCACCATCTCACCTTGTTCTTCCATTGCTTTATACCAGGCAAGCTGCGCCTGGGTTTGTGCCCAGGCCTGTTCAGGCGAATGCCATCCAGGCAACGGGTTGCCCTTCGCAACATATCTTGCAATTTGTGTGGCCGCTACCAGGCCAATATTTCCTTTTCTTAATTCAGGCAAAGAAACCGTGGCACGGCTCCGATCGGGTTTATCAGTCAATCCTTCTTCAATCTCATTGATAACATTGACTGGTAACCGGAGATCACGGTTCCACTCCATCGCATTCATGGCAAGATCCAGGTGCGCATCAACAATAAACATCATTTAGGGTGATTTGATATCAGATATTTGATATGTGGATATTTGAGATTATGACTCCTGGCAATATCCAATACCTAATACCTCATGTCCTTTTCAAATATCAAACAGTTATCTTTCTATCCCTTGATACATTTCTCCATTCTCCCGTTACCATTCCATTCTCAACTGTACTAACTCTTTCATATAATGCCACGGTAGGGCAAACATGATATGGGAGCCCATAAAAAATATCGCCGGCTTTTATCAAATGCTTTTCGTGTGTTTCTAAAACGAGATGTTCTTCGCTTTGACCAACCGGTTTCAATCCTTCTGCATTTAAGAAGAAAACTCTTTTTGTGATCTCATTCTCAGCCGCAACCGATTTATGACCAAGGTCAGTGCAAATCTTATTGGAAGAAGGCAGCGAAATAACTCTTGTAACCAAAACTGCTGCGGGTAAAAATCCCTGTTCCGGACATAGATCAGAATACCCTTTATCCCAATAAACGAATGTGCCCGGGCTACATTCAATATTTTTCCTTTTGCAATGAACAGAAAATGCAGGTGACCCTCCCATGATGATAGTCGGGAGTTTTAATTTGGCATTCAACCTTTCTACCTGCGAAAAAGCTTCATCGCATTTCCTTTTCTTCTCCCCAAAATCCACATCACGAATATGCCCGTCATAGGCATGAAGTCCTCTAAGGGTAACTCCTTTCAAGTTTTTGATATTTTCAGCTAACGTGATAGCTTTTTCATCCGGAGAAATTCCCGTACGATTCATTCCAACATTCAGGTCAATAAAAACAGGAATATCTAGATTATTTGAATTAAAGATTCCCGCTTGTTCATTCGCTGCATCAATATTGTCAGTAAGACAAGAAAATTGTGTTGATGAGTATTTTTTAACCAGTGAAACAAAGCGCTGAAGTTTTGGTCCTAATGGTTGGTAAGCCAGTAAAACGTCCGGTGCACTGCATTGTGCGAGCATTTCTGCTTCAGCGATCGTTGCACATTTGAATTTGGTGATGCCTGCATCCAACATCAGCTTTGCCGCAGCCGGGGACTTATTTGTCTTGATATGGGGACGCAAACGACCAACATCACCGATCATCTCAATCGCCAGCTGAATATTATACTTCACCCTGTCTGGAAAAACAACCAGTGCCGGCGAATCCAGCTTATTGATATTTGTTATTTCATACCAGGTTCCTGATTCTGTTTGCATGTAATCTTCAATCATTTGGACCGCCCGGTGGCTGGACGTGGTTTGGGTTTAATGAATTTCAAACATGGCCTCTATTTCTACAGCAACATTATTGGGCAAAGATCCCATTCCGACTGCACTGCGAACTCCTTTCCCGTCATCTTCCCCCCACAATTCGACAAACAATTCACTGCAACCGTTAATAACAATTGGGTGTTTCTCATAGTCTGCTGTTGAATTTACCATTCCGAAGAGCTTGATCACCCGCTTTACCTTATCCAATGCTCCAAAATGTTCTTTGATAGACGCCAGCATAGCCAAACCACATTGCCTGGCTGCTGCTTTTCCCTGGTCTTCAGTCAGCTCTTTTCCAAGTTTGCCTGTTATAGCACTTCCATCTGTGTTTACAGAAATATGGCCCGACACATAAAGGTGATTGCCATCTACCAGACAGCGTTTATAAATTCCCTTTGATGCAGGCAAAGTGGGTAATGTATAACCTAGTTGTTTTAATTTTTCCTCTACGGACATAACCTGTTGAATTTTTCCCAATGTAAATAAAATCCTGTAATCAATTGGGTTTTAAATGGCGAAGGCATGATCACAGACGGAATACCCACCCCGTTCTTACTCTGCGTATTTCACCGCTCGTGAATATATCATGTGTTTGGGCAATGGTTGTTAATCCGGTATTTTTGCAACCCCTAACTCCCTAATGGGGGAATATTTTTTAGGTGGATCAGATTATAGAATCATTAAAGGCGGTTAAGAGATTTGGGGTATGAACTATAAAAGAATATTAGTTACGGCAGCATTACCTTATGCAAATGGCCCGGTGCATATCGGGCACATGGCTGGCGTGTATGTACCTGCTGACATTTATGTACGATACCAACGGGCACAAAAAAGAGATATCAAATTTGTTTGTGGCAGTGATGAACATGGAGTGCCCATCACCATTCGTGCAATGAAAGAAGGTGTGAGCCCGCAAGAGATCGTAGATAAGTATCACGCTATAATTAAAGATAGTTTTGAACAGATGGGAATTTCTTTTGACATGTATTCCCGTACATCAAATAAAGTGCATCATGAAACGGCAGCCGCTTTCTTCAAAAAACTATATGATGATGGTTTATTTGAAGAAAAAGAAACCGAACAGTTTTATGATGAAAAAGCAAAAACGTTTTTAGCGGACAGGTATATCACCGGCACCTGCCCCGTTTGTTCCAATCCCAACGCGTATGGGGACCAGTGTGAGAAATGCGGATCGACATTGAGTCCGGAGCAGTTGATCAATCCGAAAAGTACATTGAGTGATGCCATCCCGGTGAAGAAGAAAACAAAGCATTGGTATTTTCCTTTACAAAATTATGAGGCATGGCTAAAAGAGTGGATTTTGGAAGGACATAAGGAATGGAAAAATAATGTGTATGGACAGTGCCGTAGCTGGTTGGACAATGGGCTTCAGTCAAGGGCCATGACCAGGGACAGCAATTGGGGAATTAAAGTTCCCCTGCCAGATGCCGAAGGAAAAGTTTTATATGTATGGTTTGATGCACCGATCGGCTATATTTCTGCCACAAAAGAACTCACCGGCTATTGGGCCGACTATTGGTGTAAGGAAGATACAAAGCTTGTTCATTTCATCGGTAAGGATAATATTGTTTTTCATTGCATCATTTTCCCTGCCATGCTTAAAGCACATGAAGGTTTCATACTGCCGGACAACGTGCCTGCCAACGAATTTTTAAATATTGAGGGTGATAAAGTTTCAACGAGCCGGAACTGGGCCGTATGGGTCGATGAATACTTAAAGGATTTTCCCGGTTGTGAAGATGTTTTGCGATATGTATTATGCGCAAATGCTCCTGAAACAAAAGACAATGATTTCACCTGGAAAGACTTCCAGGAAAGAAATAATAGTGAGCTGGCAAGCATCTTTGGCAATTTCGTGAACAGGACATGGGTATTGATGCATAAACTATGTGGCGGCAAGGTGCCAAAGCTGCATGAGGATGTTCTGGATGATGACGACAAATGGCTGATCAAGGAAATTGAAAGTTCAAAATTGAAAGTGGAAGGACTTATCGAAGAATATAAGTTCAGGGATGCTTTGTTCGAAGTAATCGATCTTTCACGAACGGGAAATCAATACATGCAGAAGAAAGAACCATGGAAGAAGGTCAATCTGTCCGGTGTCGACAGTCGGCAGTCATTGGTAGATCAGAAAATAATC
>DASTIZ010000329.1:0-5431 GCA_035717045.1 Chitinophagaceae bacterium | reverse complement strand
AGGTTTTTCAGAAAAATTGAAACAATAATAAGTATGCAGATGACTCCAAGCGTGTTTAATAAGCCCCTGGTTTTATCTTGATTGTTATTGATACTATCTACCAGGGCATCACGGATAAATCTAATTACCGGATTGTTGCTGTCTTTCATGAGGCCATCTGACATGCTTTTATCGCCATTGAAAATCAGCTCAAGAAATGGCATAAGCATGCCAACAGATATAATAGAGAATGCTACCGATAAAAGGATAAAAAGAAAATAAAGAAGGATACCACTTTTATACTGCCCGAGATATCTAAAAATCCGTGAATATTTTTTCATTGTATATATCTACGCCCAAGAAGCAGCAAAAGTAGCTAATTTTACTGCGAACTAAAGAAGGAGGGAGTATGCAGGAAGGTAAACGACAAAAACAGGTAGCTGGTCTCTTGAATGAAGAAATGAATACGATCTTTCAAAAACTCGGGTTAAGCATGATCGATGGGGGCATGGTCTCCATTTCATCAGTAAAAGTGACACCCGATCTTTTAGAAGCAAGGTTTTATTTGAGCTTTTTCCAGGTTAAAGATGTAAGTAGCGCCCTGAAGAAAATTGAAGACCGTCATCATGATATAAAAAAAGAACTGGTGACTAAGGTGCGGCACCAGCTTCGTAACATACCGGTCCTGAAATTTTATAAAGATGATACGTTGGATCATGTGTTTAAAATGGAAGAATTATTTAAGAAGATAAGTGAAGAGCGGTTGCCGGATGATGATGCAAAATGATTATTGATTTTTAACTATTGATTATTACAGGCATCATGTGTTGCCAGGAATTAATAATTAGTAATCAATAATAAATAATCTAAAAACTGTTGAATGATGACTGGGGTATCCCATCTCTTTGCCTGGCGTTATTTCAAAGCGAAAAAATCTACTAATGCGATCAATATCATTGCCTGGATCAGCATCCTCGCCATGACGTTTGGTACCGCTGCACTCATACTTGTGCTGAGTGTATTCAATGGTTTTGAAAGCATGGTGAAATCATTATACTCCACGTTTTATTCAGATATAAAGGTGTTGCCGGCCCAGGGTAAAGTGCTTGTGCTGACAGCGGAACAAATAAAAAATATCCGCGGCATCAACGGGGTGAAGAGTATTTCATTGGTCGCAGAAGAAAAAGGTTTGCTTCAGAATTCAGGTATAAACCGGGATAGTTCCGAATACAATTTTCAAAGGGCCGTGACTATTAAAGGCGTAGATGAAAATTATAAAGATGTTTCTGGTTTACCCGGCAGTGTGACAAGAGGCGAGTTCAGCACAGGGAATGATGAAATACCTTTTATGATATTGGGTGTTGGCGTTGAAGATGCTTTGCACGTTGAAGCAGAGAAAAACTTATTACAGTTAAAAGCATATTTGCCCAAAAGAGATTCATCACTTTCGATCGACCCGATTAACAATGTAAGCGTTGATTTCGTAAATACATCAGGGGTGTTCATGATACAACAGGAGTTTGATTTTAACTATGCAATTACTAACCTTGGGTTTGTAAAAAGATTATTGGGTTATGAGGACAGTGAATATACCGCGGCGGAGATCGCCATTAATAAAAATGATGATGAACTGGATATCCGGGATAGAATACAACAGCAATTAGGCAGGAATTATATAGTACAAACAAGGTATGAACAGAACCGAAGTTTGTATTCGATCATGACAGCCGAGAAGTGGGTGGTGTATGCGATACTGGTTATGATCATGTTTATATTTTCCTTTACCATTGTCAGTGCTCTTACCATGCTTGTCCTGGAGAAACAAAAAGACATCAGCATATTGCATGCATTAGGTGGCAACAATGATTTTATTCAGAAAGTATTCTTGAGCGAAGGATTATTAATTGGGATCATCGGTGGCATTGCAGGAGTTATTCTTGCCCTGATTATTGCGTGGCTCCAGATAAATTATCATCTTGTACCCCTTGAAGGGGGTTCTTTCCTGATCGACTATTACCCCGTTAAATTGCAATGGCCGGATTTCCTGCTGGTAGCAATAACGGTTCTGATCATCGCATTACTCGCTTCGTGGATACCGGCCAGAAAAGCGGCGAGACAGGAATTTTCTTTACGAGCAGAATAACCCGAACCAGGATTTTCATGATTACGATGATTTATGAGGAAATACGGATGACTTTTTAAGAAATGACAAACTAATCTAATAATAGACCTATCCAACTTTCGGCCTAAATCCAATCAATCCAATTAATCCTGGTTTAATAATCGCCCAAAGTTTCCGGCAATTGTGCCAGCGCCTTGGATAATTGTTCATCATTTGGTGCCACACCGTGCCAGTTATGATCGTTTTCCATAAAATCAACACCCTTACTCATTACAGTATGCATCATAATAGCGATCGGTCTTCCTTTACCAACTAAAGTTTTTGCTTTTTCAAGAGTTGCCAACACCTCATTTATGTCATTTCCGTTCATTTCAAGCGTGGCCCAGCCAAATACTTCAAACTTTTCACGGATGTTGCCCAATGCCATCACCTTATCGGTGGGCCCGTCGATCTGTTGACCGTTCCAATCGATTGTTGAAACGAGGTTGTCAACTTTGTGATGGGCAGCGAACATTATAGCCTCCCAAACCTGACCTTCATCCAACTCACCATCACCGTGCAAGGAATAGACGATTGAATTTTCCTTGTTTAACCTCTTTGTAAGTGCCGCACCTATTGCCACACTCATCCCCTGGCCCAATGATCCAGAGGCAACACGAATGCCCGGCAAATGCTCATGAGTAGCTGGGTGCCCCTGTAAACGGGAGTTTATTTTTCGGAAAGTAGCCAATTCACTCTTATCGAAATACCCGGCTCTCGCAAGTGTGCTATAATAAACCGGAGAAATATGACCGTTTGATAGTAGAAAAATATCCTCACCTTTTCCATCCATCGAAAAATTTTTGTTATGGTTCATTACTTTAAAAAATAATGCGGCGAAAAAATCTGCACATCCTAATGAACCGCCCGGGTGTCCGCTGTTAGCGCCATGTACCATTCTTAGTATATCTCTTCGTATTTGGGTAGCGGTATTTTTTAAATCACTCATAATAAAATAATAGGCTTGTTAAACTTGTTTTGGTTTGTAATATCAAATGCCGGCTGGGGACTTAAAAAGCCGGCACAAAAGTGCAATCTTTTTGAATATAAAATTCAAAGGCCAGATCTAAATTCAAAGGCACACTGATGTGCATCAGCAACCCGGCTTAAAGATTGCCTACAAAAAAGTGACTTTAAAATGGAAACATTGAATAATCACGCTATTTTTGCACGCAAATCCGGAACTAAACAAGTAAAACACTATCCGAAAACCTAATAACCTGGTTCTTATGAGCACTTTTCTGATTTGTTATTTATTTATTGCGATAGCTTTATCCCTGGCGATCAATTATTTGCTGCTTAAGTTCTCTTTCAACCTCGGCTCGAGAAACAACCTGGCCTTCAAGCAGGTTCGGTGGACTGCTCATGTCAAGCCATCTATTGGTGGTATCTCATTTTTTATCATTTTTCTTTTGTCATGGGGCATCTACGGTTTCATTTCCCAGGAGCGGGGAATAGTGCCGGATAAACAGATTATTGGGATCGTGGCAGCTACAAGTCTTGGTTTCATGGCGGGGCTTTATGACGATGCATTTAATACGAACCCCTTGCTTAAGTTCATTCTCCAACTCAGCTGTGGCGTGATATTAATTAGTTTTAACGTCAAGATCACTATATCCAATATTGAGTTTATCAACATTTTTTTTACGCTGATTTGGGTTATAGGCTTAATGAATTCAATAAACATGCTTGATAACATGGATGGTGTTACCGCTTCGATTTCTGCATTCATAATTGCAGGCTTGATCGGGATATTAGCCATGACCGATCATGCCGCCTCTGAATTTTATATGCTGATTCTTATCGGTGTGCTGGGCGCTTTGATCGGATTTTTGAGATTTAACTGGAGTCCATCCAGGATATTTATGGGCGACACCGGCAGCCAGTTCCTTGGCGTTTTTCTTGCTTCGACAAGCATCCTCTTTTTTTGGCAATTCAATGAAGGCAACCAGGGTCTTTTACAGGTAAAACCCTTTGTACTTCCTGCTTTGTTCTTTATTATCCCGATCATAGATACAACCACGGTAACCGTCAGAAGATTATTGCGTGGTCAATCGCCTTTTGTTGGTGGCAAAGACCATATCACTCATCATCTTGCATACCTGGGATTAAAGGAATCAACTATCGTTCTTGTTTTATTAGGAACCACATTGATCTCTTTTCCCCTCGCAATAATACTGGTAAAAAATCCATTATACTGGAATTTTTATGTTTCATTTGGGATGTTGGCGTATGTCGTAGCATTGTTTTTTGTCTTTCAGTACTTCTATAAGAAAGGCGAATTGGCGCAAGCGAAAAAACGCCAGGATCAAAGACCGATTCCAAAGATCACCAAAGAATCTTTGGCGGCCTTCAACGAGAAAATGCAGGTTAACAACTGATCCCAATTCTCCGGCTATTTTGTGATTTCCAAATGAGGCTGTTTCATTAGATTTGCCATCCGCTCCGAAGGAGTCCTTCGGACCAAATACTCATGTTATGACCCCCGATGACCTGAAATCCATCCAGCAGCATGCTGAAGAGCAAATGAAAAAGGCGATTGATCACCTTGAAATAGAACTGATAAAAATCCGTGCAGGAAAAGCGAACCCTCAAATGGTAGATGGAATTACAGTCGACTATTATGGCTCACCAATGCCCCTGAACCAGGTGTCCAACGTCAGCGTAATGGATGCCCGCACCCTTTCCATACAACCATGGGAGAAAAACATGCTGCAGCCGATAGAAAGAGCGATCATTGCCGCCAATATCGGTATCAATCCACAGAATGATGGCAATACCATACGTTTGTTCTTGCCACCGTTAACGGAGGAAAGGAGAAAGGAACTGGTAAAGAAATGTCACGCAGAAGGCGAACACTCAAGAATTGCGATCAGGAATATCCGCCGTGATGCCATTGAGCACATCAAAAAACTTCAAAAGAATGGATTGAGTGAAGATGTATCAAAGGATGCTGAATCCAATGTCCAGAATTTGACCGACAAGTTCATATCTGCCGTTGATAAACATCTTGCTTCAAAAGAGAAGGAGATAATGTCGGTTTGACGGAAGTCGGAAGTCGGAAGTCGGAAAAAAATGGGGTACTGAAGTTAGGGAAAATCAGACAGCAGACATCAGACATCAGACCTCAGCGATTCGCAAGATAAACTCCGCTTAAAATAACTGCGAGACATCCGACCTGGAAGGAAGTAATGCTTTCACCAAATACAAATCCCCACGCTAAAGCAATAAACGGGATACCATATGTGACCAGCGAGGCAAAAAGTCCTCCTGCTTTTTTAACCAGAACAT
>DASTIZ010000328.1:0-6109 GCA_035717045.1 Chitinophagaceae bacterium | reverse complement strand
GATTGTTCTGGCAAAAAATATCCATAACGGGTAAGTAAGCATTGCCATCATGGGTTTACTGATCGCACTAAAAAAATAGCCGCTCTTTATGAAAGGTAACCGGGTTCCTTTTTCATCACTTAGTTTACCGAAGTATCCTTTACTTATACCTGCTGTAAAATCGGCAACGCCTTCAAGCAATCCAATTAAGAAAACAGAAAACCCGATCTCTTTTAAATACACCGGCACGACCGGGTAGATCATTTCACTTGCTATATCCGCAAACAAACTGACAACAGAAAGAATGATAACCGTGCGATTGATTATGCGCATAGTGAGGTTCAATTAGCAATATGCAGTTAACAATAGACAAATGTCGTGATTCGTGAGTCGTGAGACGTGAATCGTGAGGTGGATCACTCATGACTGACGATTCACAAAGAGGCTGAATAGAATTACCGAACGTACAAGAGTGCGACGCAACAGAAGCCGAATAGAATTCCGGCAGCCGGGCTCATCAAAAAAAATTAACAGCAAATTCGGAAACTCGACATTTAAAAAAACTTTGACTTTCAAGAGTTTTCGCTTTGATAATTCAAACTATTTCACCCAACTTTGCACACATTAAATCCAATCCTGATACATGGGACTTTTTAACTGGTTTACACAAGAAATAGCCATCGACCTGGGTACTGCTAATACCCTCATCATCCATAACGACGAAGTAGTAGTAAATGAGCCTTCTATTGTTGCGTTAAACCGCAACAATCCCAAGGAAGTACTTGCTGTCGGGAAAAGGGCGTTGATGATGCATGAGAAAACGCATGAAAGCATCCGTACTGTGCGTCCGCTAAAAGATGGCGTGATCGCCGATTTTAACGCTGCGGAACTTATGATCCGCGAACTGATAAAATTGGTTTATCCAAAGAAGCCATTGTTTCCCCCAAGCTGGCGAATGATGATCTGTATTCCTTCATCGATTACTGAAGTGGAAAAGCGGGCTGTTCGTGACAGTGCCGAACAAGCGGGTGCCAAAGAAGTTTACCTGATACATGAGCCAATGGCGGCGGCACTAGGTATTGGCATTGATGTGGAAGAGCCGGTCGGTAATATGATCATTGATATCGGTGGAGGTACCACGGGTATTACTGTGATCGCACTGGCTGGTATTGTCTGTGACCAGAGTATTCGAATCGCCGGTGATGAATTTACGGCTGATATTATGGAAGCTCTTCGCCGATACCACAGCCTGTTGATCGGCGAAAGAACGGCAGAGCAGATCAAGATACAGGTTGGTGCGGCAATGAAAGACCTGGAAACTCCCCCTGATGATATCCCGGTGAATGGTCGTGACCTGGTAACAGGTATTCCAAAACAGATCATGGTTAGCTTCCAGGAAATCGCCGAAGCGTTGGATAAAAGTATTTTCAAAATTGAGGAAGCTATTCTTAAAGCTCTTGAACAGACACCACCCGAGCTTGCAGCCGATATTTACCGTCGCGGGCTTTACCTGACCGGTGGCGGAGCTTTGTTAAGAGGCCTTGACAAAAGGTTAAGCCAAAAAATCAAATTGCCGGTGCATATCGCCGATGACCCGCTCAAAAGTGTAGTGCGTGGCACAGGCATTGCATTGAAGCACTACGACAGGTATCCATTTGTAATGAGATAAACCCCTGTCCCCCTTTTCCTTCTCCGGTCTTTGGTGGGATCACAATGACGAGGGAGACTAAGGTTGGATCGACCTGCTAGGTTGGATAGTTCTTTAGATTGTCTTTTTTTGAACCCGACGGTATGAATTCTATTCGGGCTTCCATTGTGTCGCATGCTGGCGGTTGCGGTCGGTATCCCGACATTTATCGTCGGAACTCTTCAGCGTTCCATAATTCTATTCAGCATATAAAACAGACAATTTAAAATTTTGTAAAACGTGTCAGTTAGTGAATACACAATACAATAAAAATATTCAAATCTAAGTTCCCCTTTAGGGGACAGGAGTATGCGTAACGTATTTTTATTCATCCGGCGTTATTTTACTTTTCTCAGTTTCGTGCTGTTGCAGGTTCTTGCGCTGTCCATGCTATTCCGTTACAACAAAACGCACCGGGCTGTTTTCCTGGGAAAGGCCAATGAAATTACCGGCTACTTCAACTCACAATATGATAATGTTGATGACTACTTTCATCTGAAGGAAGAGAATCTTCGGGTACATCGAATGAATGACTCGCTACTGAACTTATTGCACGGAAATTTTATGCAAGTGGATACAGGCTCACACGTTATCACCGATACAGTTCGATATGATACGACTTATATGGTGAGGAGGTATTTAGCCAAAGAAGCCAAAGTGGTCGCCAATTCAATCAATAGCCAAAAGAACTATTTTCAGCTTAACCGTGGTTCCAGGCTGGGCATTAAGGATAACATGGCGGTTATCAATTCTGACGGAAGCGTGGTAGGCCAAATCGTTGGCGTGAGTGAAAATTTCAGCCAGGTGATGAGCTTGCTTCATGTTCACAGTACTGTAAGCGCAATGATGAAAAAAAGCAGGAATAATGGAAGGATTGAATGGGACGGGCAAAGCCCGCTTTATCTGACTTTACGAAACATCCCGAAAAGTGATTCGGTAGTGGTGGGCGATACCGTTCTTACCGGGATCAACTCATATAACTATCCACCCGGCTGGATGATCGGTAGGGTGTCAGAAGTTGTCGAGGATAAGAGCACAAACTTTTACGTATTGCGGGTGAGACCTTTTGCTAATTTCCAAAACCTTCAGCAAGTGTTTGTCGTGGAAAATTTACAGCGGGACGAGCAGGTTGCGTTAGATAGAGCGACCCAGAAAAAAGTGGATGACTTCAACAAAAGGAAACTGCAATGAATGACCTGCTAAGAAATATAATTCGCTTTGTTCTTTTTATCGGAATACAGGTGTATGTACTTGATAATGTGCCACCATTACACAGGTTCATTATCCCGGTTATCTACTTCCTGTTCCTCCTTTGGTTGCCTTTTTCTATTCCAAGATTCTGGCTGTTGATCATTGGGTTCCTGACCGGTCTGACCTATGATTATTTTTTTGGTAGTCCGGGGTTACATGCTGCTGCCTGCGTGTTGATCGCCTATTTCCGGCCATTCATTGTCAATATCCTTATTCCAAAAGATACTTCCGAATTCAATTACAGCGAGCCCTCTGCTAAGGCAATGGGCTGGGCTCCATACATGGTATACGCGTTTGCTCTTTCCCTGTTGCATCACGGATACTTATTGCTCCTGGAATGGCTTGATGTGGGGAACTTCCTGGATTTTCTTATCAAAGTTGTATCCACCACAGCAATCAGTATGTTGCTTATTATTACGGCGGAAATACTATTTCCCAGGAGGCTGAAGTACCGCACGAATACAGCCTGAGCAATTTTATAATAGAAAATTAAATAGTGGCAGCCCGATTTTAAAAACTGGTACTTCGTTGTAATTTGCACCCGTACCGCGTACCTGCCTTGCAGGCAGATATTTTACCCGTACAGTTATTATTATGCCTGTGTTTAACCAATCGAGAAGCCGTATCATAAAGCTCATGTTCTCCGTTGCGTTCCTGTTAATACTTGCGCAGATGTTCAACCTGCAGGTCATTTCGGACAAGTATAGTAAGCTGGCAATGGATAATGCTGTTTATCCCAAGATTGTTTATCCCGAACGTGGAATTATCTTCGATCGTAAGGGGAAAGCGATTTTGAATAATGCCATCATGTATGACCTGATGGTAACACCTTCAGAAGTGAAAGGAATTGACACGGCTGACTTTTGCAGAATGATGGAGATTGATATGACAGAGTTCAACAGGCGCATCGCTGATGCCATTGTAAAAAACAAAAGTTTCCGGCCTTCCATATTTGAAGATCTGCTAACTCCTCAAATGCAGGTAAGGTTTGAAGAGAATAGCTGGAAATTTCCGGGCTTTGTTTTAGTTCAAAGACCGGTACGGGTCTATCCTTTTAATGCAGCCGCACACATCCTTGGCTACGTGGCTGAAGTAAATCAAAAGCAGCTCGAAGGCTCAGATGGTTTTTACAGGATGGGTGATGATGTGGGTCAAACCGGTTTGGAATCAGTTTATGAAAAAGTATTAAGAGGACAGCGTGGGGTTCAATATTTAATCAAGGACAATAAGAACAGGTTGGTTGGTTCTTATGAAAAAGGGGAATTTGATACGGCGGCAATTGCAGGCCGTGGTTTGAGAACGTACCTCGATATAGAATTGCAGCAACTGGCAGAAAGATTAATGACCAATAAAGTTGGATCGGTCGTCGCAATCGATCCAAAGACCGGTGGCATTATTGCCATGACATCAGGTCCCAATTTCGATCCAAACGAATTGACCGGACCTGATCGAAATAAAAACTATACAAGGCTTGTGCTGGATGTAAAAGCGCCCTTATTAAATCGTGCAATTAAAGGACAGTATCCACCAGGTTCTACATTCAAACCGCTGGGGGCGTTGGTTGCGTTGGATGAAGGAGTGATCACGCCATCTTTTGGGTATCCCTGTCGCGGCAGGTATTATGCCTGTGGTCATGGCAAACCAGCCTGTACACATTCAAACCCCGGTCATGCGGCGAATCTCAGACTGGCAATCGCAAATTCCTGTAACTCCTATTTTGCTCATATATACCGGATGGCGGTGGACAACCCTGCCTACGATAATGTAAAAGATGGATATGCCCGGTGGCAAAAATATATGAATGCTTTTGGGCTAGGTACGCGGCTTGGAATAGATCTTCCGAGCGAAGACAGGGCAAATATTTATGATACGGCAGCCTATAACAGGGAATACCTCAACCGGTGGAATTCCTGTACAAATCTGACCTTAGGCATTGGTCAGGATAGGATGACAGCTACGCCTCTTCAATTGGCCAATGCCATGTGCATCATCGCTAACAAAGGCTACTATTATACGCCCCATTTTGTAAAAGGAATAGATGGCGAAACCGAGGAGGATACTACATTCCTGAATAAGTATCGCAAAAAACATGAGGTCCTGACGAATATCCCTGATGACGCTTATGATGAAGTGATCGATGGGATGTATGATGTCGTGGAGCGTGGCACGGCACGTATTGCAAAAATCCCCGGGATAGATGTTTGTGCAAAAACGGGAACGGCTGAGAATTCGACTGTTCTTGATGGCAGAAAGTTGGATTTGCCGGATAACTCAATGTTTGTATGCTTTGCGCCTAAAGAAGACCCGAAAATTGCTATTGCAGTAGCGGTAGAAAATGCCGGCTTCGGTGCAACATGGGCTGGTCCTATCGCAAGAATACTGATGGAAAAATACCTGAACGATACGTTACAAACAAAGAGTAAAGAAGATCTGGAAAGAATTTCCACCACCGACCTGATGCCGAAGTATTATGTGAGAAAACAATTCATAGCTGATTCTGTAAGAGCATTCGAGTGGTTCAAAATGACGAAAGACAGTGCTTATATTAAAAAATATGTTTTTGAAAAATCTTCACCTCCAGTGCCCGGACGAAATGAAGATCAAAAAATCCCTGACAGTATTACAAGTGTTGCCATTCGGAAAGATGAAAGATCGAATCCTCAAAAACCATTAGCCCGTCCTGCATGAGGCAACGAAATCCCGAGATATCAAAAGGCGTTGACTGGAGTCTTGCGTGGCTTTGGGCTTTGCTTTCAATGGTGGGGATCATTGCCATTTTTGCCGTTACTTACCATGAGGGTGATAATATTGTACAAAGTTTTTTGAGATTCAGAACCGATTACAGCCGGCAGTTCTATTTTTTTATTGCTTCATTATTTGTTGGGCTATTTATACTTCTTACGGACAGCAAGTTCTTTCCGGCTACTGCCAATCTGTGGTATGCGGCAGGCATTTTTCTTTTGTTGCTTGTTTTTCCGTTGGGCTCAAAAGTAAAAGGGACCGAGTCGATCATTAAGATCGGGGGAAGTTTTCAGTTTCAGCCTGCTGAATTTTGTAAGATCTGTGTGGCACTCGCTTTGGCGAAATATCTTTCAAGGCCGGAAACAGATTTTCGAAAAACGAAGTCCCAGTTTTTAGCAGCCGCTATTGCCCTCGTTCCTGCTGTATTTAGCATTGCTCAAAGTGAAACAG
>DASTIZ010000327.1:0-4427 GCA_035717045.1 Chitinophagaceae bacterium | reverse complement strand
CGTCCACGAAGAATTGAATTGAGCAATGATCCCACCTTCCAGTTGGAACGTGGCATATGCCGCATCGTCAGCGGTGCATTCATACTCCCTTCCCTGCTCATCAATCCGTTTTGGAATATGTGTTGCCCCAAAACATGAAACCGCTTTTACTTTACCAAATACATTATCCAGCACATAGCGCCAATGACACAACATATCAACAATAATTCCTCCATCATCTTCTTTTCGATAATTCCACGAAGGACGCTGTGAAGGAATTGTATAACCTTCAAAAACCCAATAACCAAACTCCCCTCTCACGGAAAGTATTTTTCCAAAGAAACCCTGCTGGATAAGCTGCTTTAATTTTAAAATACCGGCAAGCCATAGCTTATCCTGCACCACACCGTTTTTTAACCCGGCATCTTTGCACAATTGATAAAGTTCCAAAGCAGTTTTGGTGTCTGTGGCCACTGGTTTCTCACAATAAATATGTTTGCCCGCGTTCACAGCTTGTTTGACAGCATCAGCCCTTCTTCCTGTAACCTGGGCATCGAAATAAATGATATTATTTTTATCAGCAAGTGCTTCGGCCAGGTCGGTCGTCATTCTTTTTACTTCTGCTAATTCACAAAGTTTTTCCAGCTTACCACTATTTCGTCCAACGAGGATTGGGTCTGGCATGATCGTTTCTTCTTCTCCGATCCTGACGCCTCCCTGTTTGATGATCGCTGCAATAGATCGTAACAGATGCTGGTTGGTTCCCATGCGGCCTGTGACACCATTCATGATGATACCTATGTTATGCTGCTTCATGCATTAATTTAGTTATTGATTTTTTTGAACCACATAGGCACATAGAAACATAGATTATCACATAGAAATCTATGTGTTTTCTTCTATTGTGTCCTATGTGGCTATGTGGTTCCATTTTTTTACATTATTTCAGAGCTCTTTCATTTCTAGGATTTTTCTTTGTACGCTTTTATTATCTTTTTCAGAACCTGTGATTGATCCTGCTGCCAGTACTTATTGGAAAAGATCTCTACTTCATAAAAACCATTGAACCCTGTTGCTTCCACCCATGATCGTATTTTATTTATGGGAATACATCCATCTCCCATTAAGCCCCGGTCCAGTAATATATCAACGGTTGGAGAATTCCAATCACAAATATGAAAAGCGAATAAGTGATCATTTTCTCCGCATCGTTTTATTTCCGGTTCTAAAGATGGATCCCACCAAAGATGATATACATCTACAGCGACGCCAACGGAAGCCGAATTTATTTGCTCTGCCATATCATTTGCCTGTGCTAATGTATTAATTGCGGAACGGGTATCGGCATACATAGGATGTAATGGTTCAATAGCCAGTTTTACTCCTGCAGCTTTTGCCTGGGGGAGAATTGTCTGAATGCCTTCTTGTATTTGCTTTCGAGAATCTTCAAGGGATTGAGCGGGATCCGCTCCACAAACCAGGACGATCAACTGTGTTTCTAATTCGGATGCTTCTTCAATTGCTTTCAGATTATCCTCAATTGCCAGTTTCCTTTTTTCTTTTTCTTTATTGGGAAAAAATCCTCCCCTGCAAAGCGACACTATGTTCAATCCATGATCACGCAAAAGCTGACCCGTTTGTTTGATATCCCGGTTTGCCAGCGCATCCCTCCAAACCGTTATTCCTTTTACGCCTTCAGCTGAATAATTCTTCGCAGCTTCTTCAATGCTCCAGGGTTTAGTGGTGACCGTATGAAGACACAACTGCGAAAGATCAGTTAGTTGCTTGGCGTTCATTAAATGCAATTGAAGAAGGTATAGTATTTTTCATTACTAATGACACGTTTCAGGTAGAGGCAAACCTCACGAATATGATAATCCCCCCACATACTTGATTCCCCATTTGGAATTTTACTGGCTGCAGGAATATGATCCCATCCATTCGGCCGGTGATAGATGGAATGTAATATCATTCCTTCGTGAGCATCATGGATACTCAGATACGGTTCATCCAATAAAGTATTCACTACAGAAAGTCCAGCCTGCCAGTAACGATCCCCGTTTCTATCATCTCCCTTGCTTCGTAAATATTTCCCCAATCGCAACAAACCTTGAGCACCGATCGCTGCTGCTGAGCTATCAACCGGCTCATAAGAATTAAATGGATCAGCAGCTTTATTTAAATAATCACCCATTTTCGAAAGTCCCGGTGCACCGGTGTCCCAATAAGGGATTCCATCAGAGCAGGAATTTTCTATGTAAAAATCGCAGGTTGCTTTGGCAGCTTTCAGCATCATCGATTTTACATTATTTTTCCCTGAAAAATTTTCCAGCATTGTTTCATCTAGTGAATTAAACCACTCCAGTTCCTCGGCAAAACCACACATGGCCCAGGCAAGCCCTCTTGTCCATGTCGTAAAACCTGAAAAACCCTGCTGCGAATTAGGACAACGGAAATTTCCATCTTTCACATTAAAAATACTTTCATGAGCCGTGCGGCCCCAAACATCATAACTATCACGTCCTTCTCCATAAAATATAGAATAATCTGCCGTTGCTTTCATATGTTGAATAGTGCGTTCCAGTAAATTTATTTTTACATCGCCTTCTCCATGGAAAACATGACCAAGGCAGTGACTGATCGCCAATGCACGGCAGGAACGAATGGTATCTACAAATAAAGAATGAGGGCCATTAAAGGAATGAATGAAACCCCCATTTTTAATTGTTGTCCACCGGAAGGCCTGCACGGCACCGGAAATTTTCAATGCTAACTCATAAAAAGTTTTTTCCCATTCATTGAAAGGAATCCTATCCTCCTTCATTAACCGGAGCAAATTGCCATACGTACTTACATTATTAAAGCCATGATCATGCACACCGATATGACTGACATGTGGCGCCATTTTTTCTACTGTTTTTTTCCTCGCGGTGTCCAGGAAAGACTTTTCGCCTGTTGCATCATATTGCAGAAGAGAAGAACCATACTGAAATCCCTGTGTCCATTCGGTCCATCCTCTTGTTGTATACTTTCCATTTATTGTGAATACGGGTGACCCCTTACTTTCATCATAATTCTCGTCAATGAGTTTTATTTTCTTAGCAGAAAGTTCCCAGAACCTTGTGAGTTTGTGCTTTAGATCAGATACTTTTAATTGGTGATTGATCCGGATCATACTAAACGATATAATAGTTTGCCAAAGTAAGTTAAGTTTTTTGCCAGTGACTCAGTTTGGCTTTTAAACCACGGTGGCACGTTGTTCACGGAGAACCACGGAGAAAAACTCTGTGCTCCTTCGTGACTTTGTGACTCCGTGGTTTAATTCTATTTCAAATTGAGACACTAGTAGCTTTTTGAGTATCTGACTTTCCCGGAAGCATTGCAACAGCAATGATACCAATCACGGCCAGTGTGATCAGGGCCGCAAATCCATTAGCATAACTTCCGCTATTGTCACGGAGCCATGCTACCAGCATGGGAGAAAACGCTTCCGCCAGACCATCTGCTGTTAAAACAAGTCCCATTACCCGGCCCATGATTCTTACTCCGAATAATTCGGCAGCCATTAACGGGATGATCATATAATCGCCACCTAAACCAATTCCGAAAATGAAAGCAAATAAATAAATAACACCAGGCGTGGATGCAAAGTAGAGAAGCGGTATTGACCCGGCAACAAGTGTATAGATCAGGATCATTACATATTTTTTTGGAAACTTATCTGCCAGCCAACCCATTAGAACACGACCGATAATACTTGAAAGCAAAACCAATGAAATGATATTTGCCGATTGACCCTGTGAAAATTTTAAGTCAAGGCTGAAAAAAAGTTTAAGATTCTGGCTCGTGCCGGCCACTGCACCTATTGAACACATACTGCCGGTCAGCAACAGGTAGAACGGCC
Source organism: Chitinophagaceae bacterium (assembly GCA_035717045.1). Lineage (GTDB taxonomy): Bacteria > Bacteroidota > Bacteroidia > Chitinophagales > Chitinophagaceae > VBAS01. The sequence goes on along the minus strand of DASTIZ010000327.1, from coordinate 544 downwards.
ATCCCTTTACCACTTTATTAAGAAGAATTGTTGGTTCTTCTTTAATAGTTCCTATTGATCGTACTTCAGGATTTTCTTTTACAATCCATGCCATTGGGAAAGAAATGACAACCATTAATATTCCTAAAAGCATCAAAGCCTGGTGCCAACCAAATTGTATGTTAAGCCATTTTGCTATTTGGGGAACCAGCATACCTCCAATCCCTATACCGAGGTAAGCAAAGCCCATCGCTTTACCTCTTGTTTTGTTGAACCAACGTGCAGTCAACACCTGGTTGGGTAATGGCCCCGCGCACATATATGCCAGTGCACTGAATGTATAGAACATATAAAATTGCCAGAGTGAAGTAACGGTGCTTAAACCGATCACTGCAATACCACCCATTAAAATTCCGGCAAGCATTAGTCTTCGTGGGCCAAAACGATCGATAAACCATCCGGCAAAAAAACCTAATAAGCCAACTGCAACTTTAGCAAAAGCGTTTCCCGAAGTAACAGTAGCCCTTGACCATTCATATTCTTTAACCCAAAAATCATAAAAGAA
>DASTIZ010000326.1:0-6982 GCA_035717045.1 Chitinophagaceae bacterium | reverse complement strand
CCGTATTGTGGCCCCCAAATCATAAAATGAAAAATGTTGATGTTGATTACACCAGCACAGATAATTGTCCGGGCCCGATCACATGCAGTATAACAGTTACGAGTGATGAGCCTGAAAATGGAACAGGTGATGGTGACGTTGCACCCGATTGGGATATTTTAAATGATCATCACATTAAACTGAGAGCTGAGAGAGCCGGTAATGGCGATGGCAGGATCTATTCAGTAAAGGTTACCTGCACTGATGCGCACGGAAATACGGCAAGCGGTACAAGGATCGTTTTAGTTCCAAAGAATATGTCTTCAAAAGACATTCGATTGCTGGTATTCCAGAATTGGAGCCAGGGTAACGGACATGGACACGGACACAGAGTGGATGAAGAATCTGCGTCAGGTAAAAACATCATAACGCTTAATGAGCAGGATCCTGAAAACAGCACATTTGTTCGTGTATATCCTAATCCAAGCACAAGTGCTTTCACGGTAAACATCGAATCATTCAACCGAAGAGAAAATGTTTCATTGAGGATTATAGATATTGCGGGTAGAGTAGTGGAGGTAAGAAGTAATCTCGCCGGTAGCCAGACGTTGAAGGTTGGAGGTAACCTGAAAGCCGGTTTGTATGTTGCTGAGCTAAGACAGGGCAATGAATCAAAAACCATCAAACTTTTGAAACAGTAATTTTCCAGTAAAATTGTCCGAGGGACTTCTTCGGAGGGTTAATTGAAAAAAGCAGTGATCAACAGGTCGCTGCTTTTTGTTTATGCCCGCGCAACGAAGCTCTTATTTATTAAAAGCGTTGGCCGGTACTTAGCCTCTCTACTACTATCATCGTCTGTTGTTTCCAATTTGCTGCCTTGCCACGCAAATTGCTCACTTTAACATTCTGTAATTCTGTTCTGCAGTAAAGGTTGTCTCACAGCGGGTCTTACTCAGGGGGTACAACAATAATAAAATATGTTTAAGACAACACCCGAGGGTTAGGGTAGGATTTTATTAACGTCGGGGGCGCCGATTGCCTTTTCATATTCGCTTGTTACAGCTCGTGTCTCTTTCAGCTGGAAGAACATTATATTATTTTTTTATTTCGTAGCAGAGTTCGACCATTCCGTTTTTATAGGCTGTCACATTTTTTAGGTGTAATGCCTGTTCTTGTCCGGCTTCATCAAAAAACCGTGTTCCTTCGCCCAACATAATGGGGAGAATTGACTGCCGGATTTCATCCGCTAAGCTTAAATGAATGAAATCATTTGTAAGCTTAGCGCCGCCCACGACCCAAACATTCCTGTAGTGTGGTTTTAGTCGTTCATTAACAAGTTTGTTCAGGTCACCGGAATAAAATTGTATGTTCTGTCGTTCAATCGGCAGCTTTCTGTTGGTTACCACAATTGTCGGCGTGTCGCCATATGCCCATCCGTGAGATTTTGAAAGCTCCAGAGCGTGCTCGTATGTCCGTGAACCCATTACATAGCAGTCTATTGTTTTGAGAAATTCTTCCGGATCTTGTCCGGAAACACCTTTTTCGTAGTTGTCTGAAGTCTCAAACCAGGAAACACTATTGTCTGTTTTGGCTATATAGCCGTCAAGACTTGAAACCATATGTATTGTTATTTTGAATGGGGCTGTCATCATCTATATTTGCACATATGGACCCTAATATGAATTCAGGATCGGGTTTGCCGCGTCAATATCCATTGTACTTTTCATTTGTTTAGTGCTTGAACTCTTTTGTAAACAACACATAAATGTAAGAACCATTACGAAATAAATACAGGGTCTCCACGGAGTGAAGACCCTGCTCAGGTTCCAAGGACAAACAAACTTTTATTGAATCACTATCTTATTGGTAACATTAACATTATTGTTCAGACCAGTTACTCGTAACAAGTAACTTCCACCGGCTATTGATCGCGGAATTCTTATTTCTTCAACCTGCATATTGTTATTAATATTTACCTCTTTTGACTGGATTAGTTTGCCGGAAATATCGATCAGATCCACGCTGTATTTTCCCGAAGGTTGATCAGCAAAGGAAACCTTTACCAACCTGTTCGTTACAGGATTAGGAAATACTGCAATGCTATTGCCTGTGATCATGTCTTGCGGAGACTTCCTCGTCAACTCTTCGTTAACAGGCAGTTTTTGATCCTGAACTATGGCATCATTCTTTTTATCTTTTTTCTTCTTTGCAAAAGCCAGCCTGTCATTGGCAAGATCAGACGCATTAAAAACGGATTCAACAGTAGATACTTTTTCAGCCTGTAATGTTGTGAGATCAAAGCGGAAGTATCCTATTGAAGATTCTGAACTGGCTACGATCACTTTACTGCCTTCTTCCACCATCGCACCATTGGTTGAAAAACCATCGGGTAAACCTTTAATGCCTCCCAGGTAAGTGGCTACTTTACTGCTGATGGCTACTTTAAATACATGCCTGTTAGCAGTTAATACATAGAGATTACCGGATGCGTCAGCGATCATATCGCCACCATATCCTTTCCGGCTATGAATTGAATTCGTGCCATTCGCAGCATCATCAAACAGCGCGCCCAGGTCGGTAATGACGGGGTTTTTGTCTGTGGTAAAGCGGATCAGATGGTTGCCATCATTGGTAAGCGCATATCCATTTCCATCCGACGCGATCACCATGCGGCATATTTGGTTAGCACCATCACCCATTCCTTTTACAATTCCAAATGGTTCATTTTCGAAATAATAGATCTTATTTGTTTTGAGATCAATATAGCGAAGCTGGTTAATGCCCATTGGGGTATAGTAGAGCCGCTCATGCTTTTTGTCATAAGCTATCGCCGCAGAATTGGTAGCGAATGGTTTGTCGTACTGGTTTGCCGGTTGCCTGATCACAACAGTTTTCACTCTCACTTTGCTTCCATTTACACTCGCCAATTCGTCGTCAAGATTTACAATTTTTTTCTCTGCAATTTTTTTCCCGACCAGTTTTTTCTCGGCAACCTGTGAGGCAGTGATATCTTTCTTTACAATAGGATTACCGGTTCTCGCATTAAATGCTTCCACTTCCTGCTTACTTTGATAAACAGATTTTACCTCCTCGCCGGTAGTGATATTGACAAGACGAACTTCTTTCCAGCTTCTTCCTCCTTTTTCAACCGAGGTAATTGCATAACCAGTTAAAGGTTGATCTGATTTTTTTCTTTTTTGTGCCATGGCTACGGTAATGACGGAGATCATTACCAACAGTAGTAAAGATTTTTTCATAATCGTAGGTTTTGATTTGTTAGAGTAATCTACGATATTTTTCGTTGAATAAAAAAATTTATTTATGAGCCGCAGATATTTTTATATGAGCGGAATCGCGGTTCAGTCTTCAGTCCTCAGTCTTCAGTCCTCAGTCTTCAGTCCTCAGTCTTCAGTCTGCAATCTCCGGTATCCAGTATCCAGTATCCAGCATCCAGCATCCAGGATCTAATTTCTAATATCCAACATTCGCATACTCAAGAACACGCATCGATCTCACACCAAACAAATAAAAAACCGGGTGAGTCACCCGGTCTGAAAGAGTTTTTTACTATTTATTATTATCTCTTGTCTGTCGATGTCGGTGTTGCAGTCGTAGGACTTTGTTGCTGTGGCATGTTGGCCATCATTTTCATCATTTCGCCCGGGTCCATAAATCCCCAATGTTCTACTGCCTTGCCATCTTTAAAACGAACTACTTCAATACCTGACATATCAAAAGGTCCTGCAGGCATGCCATCCATCGGAACGTTTAATGTACCCGTCCAGCGCATCCATGCCATAACATATTCATCATCCGCAAATTCTTTTTTTACCTCGGAGTTCATGGTGCCCGCATTTTTCATCCGGGTGATCATTGCTTTCAGGCTATCTGTTCCCCTGAAATCTCCTTTAGGAGTATGGTCAAGAAAATCACTCGCGACCACACTATCAATCTGGCTGATATCACCGGTCTGAAACGCTTTATCCACCGCATGAAAGGCATCCAGGTTTTTTTTGGCGGCATCACTCATCTCCCCACTGGTAGTCGAAGCTTTTTCGTTGCAGGCAGATAACAAACTCAGGGCGGCAACCGAAATCAGAAAAAAGATCTTTCTCATGTTAATTTATTTTGGTTAAAAAGAAATGACAGGTGATGAGTACAGTTTAATTTCGCTGAATTCAAATGGTTGCGGAGTGAAAACCGTGGTTAAGGTAGAAAACTTTGAAAACATTGCGAAGATTTTTTTAGTTATTACTTTCACAGCATGCAAGCACTCACCTTTGGTGGAATTGAAAAGATAATTTATAGTTCGGCTCCCGATCCAAACATATTAGAACCCACCGATGCGATAATTCAAATTTCATTATCCGGCATTTGTGGCTCTGATCTGCATGTTTATCATGGAAAGGAGGCTGGTCTTGATGCAGGTACGGTAATGGGCCACGAGTTTACGGGTACGGTTATAGAAACGGGCGCTGGTGTAAAAAAGTTTCGTCAGGGTTCAAGAGTTCTCAGCCCGTTTACGACTTCATGCGGCGAATGCTTTTATTGTCGCATCGGCCTTACTTGCCGGTGTGAAAAAGGAAATTTTTTTGGATGGGTGCAGGGAGGCATTGGTCTTCATGGCGCACAGGCAGAATTTATTCGGGTGCCTTTAGCTGATTCAACTCTAATTACTTTGAGCAACGATCTTAGTGAAGAAAAAGGGTTACTGCTTGGAGATATTTTTTCAACAGGATATTTCTGCGCAGATAACGCAGGAGTAAATTCTAAAGGGACGTATGTTGTTGTGGGTTGCGGACCGGTTGGCCTGATGACGATTATGGCGGCAAAACACTTAGGGGCAGAAAATCTATTCGCGATCGATTATCAAAATGAAAGATTGCAAATGGCAAGAGAATTCGGGGCAACGCCATTGAATCTTTCTGGTGTTGATGTGAAAGCAGTCATTTTAGAATCCACCCGGGGTCGTGGCGCAGATGCAGTGATGGAAGTTGTGGGTAGCAGCGAAGCCCTTCGGCTGGCAATCGGGTTGTTAAGACCTGGTGGTACCATTTCCTCAGTGGGCGTTCATTCGGCAAGCCATTTCTCGTTTTCTCCCTCCGAAGCATATGATAAGAATCTTGTATACAAGAGCGGTCGCTGCCCGGCTCACTATTATTCAGAAAAATTACTAAGGGAAGAGGTTATTCAACGTTACCCTGTCGAAAAGATCATTAGTCATCATTTTCAATTAAAAGATGGAACGCGAGCCTACGAAGTCTTTGATAAAAAATTGGAGAACTGTATCAAGGCTGTTCTCCATCCATGATTTTCTAAGCCGTTTATAAATCATTGCCTGCTTGTTTTTGTAAATGAGTTAATTTCACCGCTCCAAACGGGAGAAGGCTTAATGAGTAAACGACACATACACTTTATTATTTCGTTCGTGTTCTCAGTGTCACTTTCAGCGCAACAAAAAATAACCGGCATTGTTGAAGATGATGTAACGGGTGAACCTGTTTCCTATGCTTCAGTAACACCGGAAAAAGGAGTCATGATCGTAACCGATTCTTCCGGGAAGTTCTCATTAACGATTAGGAAACAATCTCGATCCGCCGATTCAATAGCCATCACTGCCATCGGTTATTTATATAAAAAGATCTCTGTAAAAGAACTTTTGGCGAATAATAGAATAAAGCTGAATCGCGAAGATAAGATGCTCGACCAGGTAAGGATCTTTGCCTCTCTAAAAGGAGATGAAAGGAGATTTGGGTATTTCAGGGAGTGGAAGGCGAAGAATGAGGGGGGCGAAATCGGGTATATTTTTGACCTGCCTGATAAGAGTTTTCAAATTGGGCAGGTACAGGTAAAGATCAATCATAATTATGATACCTGTTGGCTCAAACTTCATTTGCGTGAAGCTATGGAGGCACAATTCAGCATACCGGCAAAAGAAATCCTGGACAGGGATGTTATCCTGCCAATAACAAAAAAATTCGGGCTGGTAGAATTTGATCTCGGATGGAAACAAGTTAAGATTCCGAACAAGAAGCTATATGTCGGTTTTGAATTGCTTCGTTGCGGTTGTTCTCAGTCTACTGCTCCATCCTTCTTTTTTATGGGAAATGAGGAAGGAGTAAATTTTTTCAAGGAAGCAAGACAATCGGGTTGGAGGAATGGGGGTGATTACACCATCTATGTTCGAATGATAACCAAATAAGTTTTCTACCTCAAATACTTTTACCTTACACATCTTAAAACATGATATATGAGAAGATCATTTTTATTCCTGGTGAGTTTTTTCTTCATTCTGCTGTCCAGTGCACAGGAAGAAAAAATAGACATGGATATGATGAACAAGATCCGTAAAGAGGGTCTTGAAAATTCCAAAGTGATGGAGATCGCGTTGTACCTGACGGATGTAAGCGGGCCAAGACTCACTGCATCGCCCGGTTATATGCGTGCAGCTACCTGGGCGAAGAACAAATTAAGTGAATGGGGTTTATCAAATGCTACGCTGGAGCCGTGGGGTGAGTTTGGTAAAGGATGGGAACAAACTAAATGTTATGTCGCTATGTCATCGCCTTATTATATGCCATTGATTGCAATGCCCCGGGCCTGGACTGGAAGTACGCCAGGCCAGGGTGCCCTGAAAGGTCAGGTAGTCTTAGTTAAGGCAAATGATTCTGCTGAATTGATGAAATATGCAGGCACGCTTAAAGACAAAATTGTAATGACCTGGTCATCAGCAAAACTTGCTCCATCATTTGAACCGGATGGAAGACGGCTCGCAGATTCAACACTTGAGAAAATGGCAAAAGCAGAGCCACGGCCCCAGGGCCAGGGTGTTGGTCAGCGTAATCAGGGAAATAATCCGCAAGCCAACCAGTTCCAGCTGCAGCGAACGATGAATGATCTGATCAACCGCGAAAAACCTTCTTTGGTACTTACCATGACCGCGCGGGGAAATGATGGAACGATCTTCGTTAGCAGCGGAGGCAGATATCAAAAAGATTCTTCG
>DASTIZ010000325.1:0-12959 GCA_035717045.1 Chitinophagaceae bacterium | reverse complement strand
CATTATCTTACAAGAAAACCTGTTAGGGGTAGGCGCTAATGTTCAATTTATAAATAACAATTTTGGCAGATCGGCGAATCGATCGGCAACAACACTGAGATATTCGACTGAACTTGATACCAAGGGTGAGTTTGTAAAAACAAGACAAGCCAGTATCAGCCATACCATACAATTTCCCAAACCTATTCCCAACGTAAAATGGCTGAGCGAAAAATACAGGGATAAATTCGGGACGAATCTTACGTTTTCACTTGCTAATACAGATCGAAACGATTTTTATAACCTTACTTCGCTAAACTCATCCTTGACTTACAGTACCCAATGGAACAATAAATCTGCTTTTCTGAAATTTCCAAACGTGGAATTCGCACATGTTTTAAAAAGAGACAGTTTAGAACGATTTCTTGATAGCTTTCCAACACTTAGAAATGTTTTCCCTGATAACGGATTGGTGCTCTCAATACAAGGAGGCTTTACAGTTCGCTGGGGTAAAGGAAAATCAACTCAAATATTTAAAACAAATGGTGAAGTTTCAGGACTACCGGAAATAATTAATATAAAGCTATTGGATGAACAGTTCAAGTTCATAAGACTTGATGCCGAGTATATAAACAACTTCTCGTTAGGAAAAAGAAATTTGATCCTGAGGGGTTACATTGGCGCCGGCTTTGCTATGAAAACCAAAGAAAGACCGACAAATCCCCAGCTTCCATTCTTCAAACAATTTACCGCCGGTGGTCCATACAGCATGAGAGCATGGGGATTACGATTGTTGGGGCCAGGATCGACCTTAAAGTACAGAAAGGATGCGCCGATCAGGTTTGGAGATTTTCAACTTGAATTCAATGGTGAGTACCGGTTCCCATTGACAAGATTGTGGGGTTACAGAGTTGCCAGCTGTCTTTTTGCCGATGTCGGAAACGTTTGGTTTATCAACGAAAATCCAGACTTCCCCAACGGAAATCTTACCGAAAATTTCTATAAGGATCTTGCCGTCGGCATCGGCACGGGCCTTCGTTTTGATTTTGATTTCATAAAAGTACGTCTTGATTATGGATTGAAAGTCAAGAACCCAACCCCCGAGCCTTCCAATGCTCAATTTCAAAATAAATTCTTTGCCGATTTTAAACCCTTTGGCGGTATCGTTCAGATCGGCATCAACTACCCGTTTGCTTTTTGATCTTCCTGATCTCCTCTTCTGTCTCGGTCATTGTTTTTGCGTCCGAAAGCCTGGATTCACCAATGCGGGTACGGCATAAACTGCTGAGATAAGCACCGCAACCCAATACCCTTCCCAAATCATTGGCGAGACTGCGGATATATGTGCCGGTACCGCACACAACACGAAATGAAACAACAGGCATTTCGATCTTTGTGATTTCAAACTCACTGATGATGACCCTTCTTGCTTCTATCGTTACTTCCTTTCCTTGCCTGGCTAATTCATAAACCCTTTTCCCATCGATCTTAATTGCCGAGTGAGCGGGTGGTACCTGGAAAATTTCACCAGTAAATTGTTTTGTTGCACTCAAGATCTTTTCTTCCGTGATAGAACTTACATCAGTAAAATTCTCCGGCTCACTCTCAAGATCATAAGTTGGCGTAGTGGCTCCAAGCGTAAGAGTTCCGGTGTATTCTTTTTCCTGAGCCATAAATTCATTTATTCTTTTTGTAAATCTTCCCGTGCACACGATAAGTAATCCCGTAGCCAGGGGATCAAGAGTACCTGCATGCCCAACCTTTTTGATCTTAATAAGATTCCTGATCTTTCTCACCACATCAAATGAGGTCCAGTCGAGTGGCTTATTGATCAATAAAACTTGTCCTTGTTCGAAAATGTTCACTTTAACTGGATTTGATATTTGATATTCGAAGTTCGTTGCACCGCGGCAATCTTCCAAGTTTAGCACCACTTACAGAGAAATGCTCAGTAACCTTAGTAGAAAGCCAATAAGGAACGGACAACCTTATTACCTTATTTTCTCTTGCCGTTAACAGTCAACAAGGTAAAAAGGTTTTTTACAGTGAAGCTTATGTTTCTTCTAAGGTTTTCAGCGAAGCAGTTTGCATCATATAGCCTGGCGAGCTTTTAACTCAAGATATTTGTTCACTGTATTTACAGTTAGATTCTCAGGTGTTGTAAGAATAGAGAGAATCCCATGATTCTGTAATTCCTTTACGATCATCTTTTTTTCATGCATGAATTTTTCCGCAATTGTTTTTACGTACACCCCTTCTATATCTTTTGCTTGTTTGGATGCCAGGTCTTTTAATTCTGTATTCTCAAAAAACACGACCAGCAGCAAATGATATTTTGCGATCATCCTCAGGTAAGGCAATTGGCGCTGCATGCCACCAAAGGATTCAAAATTTGTAAAAAGGATTAATAGGCTGCGGTGCCTGACATTTGCTCTTACCTGCTTGTACAGCATTTCAAAATCACTTTCTAAAAATCTCGTCGTTTGATTATAGAGTATCTGTAAGACATTTTGCAATTGGGTCGCCTTCTTATCGGCAGGAAGAATCGTCCCGATCTTTTCGGCAAAAGTGATCAGCCCAAAACGATCATGACGACGCAAACTTACATTGCACATCACCAGTGCCGAGTTAATGGCGTAGTCGAGCAGTGACAGCCCCGCAAACGGCATTTTCATCAGCCGACCTTTATCAATGACACAAAACACTTGTTGTGATCGTTCATCGAGATAATTATTTACCATCAACCCACCCTTTCTTGCGGTCGCTTTCCAGTTAATGATCCGTATATCATCGCCCCTGGTGTATTCTTTCACATGTTCAAATTCGAGACTAAGCCCAAGCTTTCTCAATTTTTTTGTGCCGGCTTCAGCTATCTGTGCATCCCGTGCTATCAGGTCATATTTTCTCATTTGGAAAAAAGAAGGATACACCGGGATTGCCTGCGCTACATTTGAATTATACCTGCGGCTGATAAAGCCGAGCAATGAACTCACATAGATGATTATGTCACCAAAATGATACTCTCCTCTTTCCACCGGGCGTAAAAAGAAATTGAAGCGCCTTTCCTCGCTGGCCCTGAACAAGCCATTAAAAAAATTATTTCTTGCCTGGAATTGTTCAGGCAATTCATCGATCACGTGCATTTTTACGGTAAAAGGATACGTGTTTTTTACATGCAAAGCAACCGGGTTCTTATCACCATTACTCATCCGTTCTGCAATGATCCGGTTTGCCTGGGGTTTGCCTTTAAAAGCAAACAGGAACATGATATCCGTGGCCAATAACAAAAGAAAAACGACGAAAAGGACTTTGACAGGCTCAAACAATTGCGAATAAAAAAATGAGATCAGAAACAGGATGGCAATGACTCCAATGGTCCAAAAAAAACGATTGTTAAAAAACAATGCTTTTAACCAGTAATGTGCGATAAACCATAATGTACCACCAATCAGGACCAGGTATAACAAAAACATGCTTAGCGGGGTATTTCTATTGATTTGATCATTTTTTCAATCAACTCATCGGCGGTGATGCCTTCCATTTCTTTCTCTGGAGTTAGTATGATACGATGTCTTAACACATGCGGCGCCACTTCAATGATATCTTCGGGCGTAATAAAATCCCGGCCTTTGATAGCACCCATTGATTTGGCTGCCCTCAGAATATTCAGCGAGGCTCTTGGCGATGCGCCCAAATAAAGAGAGGGATTATTCCTTGTTTCATTTACAATTTTTGCAATGAACTCAATCAACTTCTTTTCCACGTTTATTTGCATGATCGTATTGCGGTATGCTTCAATGTCCGCCGCTGATAAGATTTTCGGCACTTCATGCAGCAAATCTGTTGGATTCAGATGATGCTGTCGTTCAAGTATACTGACCTCTTCGTGTAACGTCGGATACCCCACATCGATCTTAAAAAGAAAACGGTCAAGCTGTGCTTCCGGCAAACGATACGTTCCTTCCTGTTCTATCGGATTTTGAGTTGCTAACACCAGGAACGGTGGTTTCATATAATAAGTATGTCCATCAATGGTCACTTGTCTTTCTTCCATTACCTCGAACAACGCGGCTTGTGTTTTTGCCGGGGCCCGGTTTATTTCATCGATCAAAACAATGTTACTAAAAACCGGCCCGGCCTTGAATTGAAAACTGGCCTCTCCGGGGTTAAAAACTGACGTTCCTATTACATCAGATGGCATCAGGTCAGGAGTAAACTGGATACGCGAAAAATCTACGTCAATGATCTTTGCCAGCAATTTTGCGCTGAGGGTTTTTGCAACGCCGGGAACCCCTTCAATCAGAATGTGTCCGTCAGATAAGAGTCCGGCGATCATAAGATCAACCATGTTGTGCTGACCAACGATAACGTTAGCGATCGTATCGCGAATCGCATTGACTGCCTCCTTCAATTTCGTAAGATCCGTCCTTGGCTGAAAAACTGTTTCTTCCATAATTTATTTTTTAAAATACTCCTGAAGATGATTATGCAATTCGAGCAAGCGAAGATCATTGATGTTTTCTGAGTGCTCCGTTTCATCCATCAATTGAAGCAGATGCCTGACCCTTGGTTCAGCCACACCGCTTTTCCTCGACAAGGCTTCAGCGAATTCGTTATTGAGGTTCTGGGTATTCAGGTAATAATGATTTCTAACATATTCGAGGAAATACGTGAACATCTTTAGGGCAATATTCCTGTTATCCTTTTTCTGGAGATACAATCTGCCGATCGTTTCGGTATATGAAACGGTTGTATTGGTGTTGGGTGTTTTTTCAGGTACAAACCGCTGTCTCCGTTTTCCGCCAAACGCAATAAACAATAGCAAGCTACTCATTACTATCAGGAATGCGTACCACAACGGTGGATGTTTCTTAAAGAACCCGATGATCGAAAAATTGTCTTCCGAACTTCGCTTTGACCGGTAATAATTATCCCAATAAACGGAGCTGGTCCCGGGGTCAAAATAGGAAAAAGCTTTTTCGAGATATTCTTTGTTGTTTTTCGTGAGCAAAAAATAATTACTAAACGCGGCAGGAGCAGTATGAAACACAAATTTACCCTGGCCATGATCGACGGCGATAAAGTTTGGCTCGGTGTCCTCATTATAACCCAATACCTGCGTGGCAACAGAGTCATAGTCAATAATGCTGTTACGAAAAGGAACAAAATAAAAGCCGTATTTCTTTTGATCAGCCGCTATAGTCAGCCATGTGTCACTCTTTTCCATCTGGTATTCATCAGGGAAAAAGAATGAAGAGAAATCAAAAGTGGCTTTTATACCCAATGTATCCAGTAATTTCTGATCGATGTACTCCGCGCTGATAAATGCTGTGTTGCCGTAGCTCACATAATTCATGATACTTTCCACATCAGCTTTGTTCATAAAAACCCCTTTGGCAATTATGATGTAAAGCGATTTGTCCTCATAATCGATCTCGTAACGAAGATTCGAAAAGGACTTGTCAACAGCATTCGTAACCCCGTTGTTAAAAAGTGAATTCAGATAGTGATAAGCTACATAGCTTCCCATCGGCTCCTTATCCCGGGAACTGTACTTGGGCGTCAGTCTGGGTTTCCTGATGCTGCCGGGTGACTTTGTAAAATCACAGCTGCCAAACAAAACTCCACAGCTCACAGCTACAAGTAAATAGTTACAATATATCCGGATCTTAATCAAATTATCTTGTCAGGTTTTTGGTGAACCGAGCAAAACTTCCCTGTATTTGTGCAAATAACTTTTCATCGACAGGATATTCTCCATACCATACATATTCGTACTGAAGAGTAAGAGAAGCGAACTCATTAGCAAACTTGTGCTTCCGCATCTCATTTACATACTCATAGTTGGTCTTGTTTGAGTTGACCTCAATTATATTTCTATCAGCCAGCTTATTCAGCACCTGGAGGTATAAATAACGAACGGCAAGACGGTAATTGCCACTTCTTATCGCATTCCGCAATAAGACGTCAGGATCATTGGTATCTTCTCGTCGTTCAACTGTCTTGTCAGATGGAATATTTTTCCTGCTCCGCGCAAACAAGGCGGAGTTGCTTAAGAACAGGCGATAAACCAAATAACCAAATAAGCCAATCGCCAGGATCCAGAAGGCGATGCCAAATATTGAATTAAAAAAACCCGTGCCACGAAGATCCACCGGGCGTTTTGCCTGTGCTTGTTTTGCGGCGGTAGCCCGCAGGAGACTATCCAAATAACTTTTGTAATAAAACCCTTTATCAGCTTGAATTGCCAGGATGCTGTCATAAACTACCGACCGAAAATTTGGCCTGAGTGTGTCCGGATAAAATGATTCGTCATCATCCGGCGACTCGTCATCATATTCTCCGGGCGCATTCTGGACTTGAGCTACCGAATCTATTTCGGTCTTTTCAATTTGTGAATAGACTTGCCCGGCAAGAAAGCACATTGCAATGAATGATGAACAGAGACGGTATGATATTATTCTTATCAAATGATAATCGGGTTAGAAACAGGCGGATTTAAATGCCTCCATTTTCTTTCCACCAGAATTGGGTAGATCACAAAATACCAAACAACAAACGCAAAAGACAAACTCAAAATCAGAATACTTGCCCATACCGGCATGCCGCCTTTGCCATCTTTGTCGAAGGTTTCGGACATAAGATGTGTGATATAGCTCTCAAGAAATGCAGCGGCAAGGGTCATTGGCACAAAAATGATCATGATCTTGACAGCATCCTTCATCCCTCTCTTAAACGATGCAAGTCGTTTAAACGAACCCGGAAATAAAATACTCCTCGCGATAATAAATCCTGCCGTGGCAGAAACGATCATGGCCGCAGCTTCCAACGTGCCGTGTACCCAGATCACCAGCACGGCTTTAACACCCAGCCCTTTTGTAATAAACATGGTTTGAAAAGTGCCAAACATGATACTGTTGGTAAAAAGCAGGTAAAGCGTAAATATTCCAAACAGCAAGCCGGCAATAAACAGGAGAAAATCAACCTGTACATTGTTAATAAAGAAAAACATGAAATAGGAAAACACACCCGCTGTTGTAGTACCCTTATATACTCCAAAGGGATCTCCGTTCGCTATATTTTCCTCTGTCATGGCCACATAACGTTCGCCCAGCACTCCCTTTACAAATTCATAATCACGCAGCGAGGAAATAACGCCCATAAGAAAGCAAACCGCAAACACAATAAATGTAAAAAGGAATACCTTATGATTTCTTCGAATGATCAGGGGGAGCTCGGTTTTCCAGAAACTTATCAACCTGGAATATTTCTCCTTTTTATTCTGATAAATGGACTGATAAATTGAAACCGCGAGTCCATTTATAAGCCTTGTGACTTTACTGTGAGGATAAAACGTTTTTGCATAGGCTAGATCATCAACCAGGGTAGTAAAACGACCCGCCATCTCGTCGGGATCGTTCGTCTCAAAATGCTCATACTCCTGCCATTTCTGTGCATTTTTCTTAATGAATAAGGCTTCACGCATATTTTGGAAAATGGTTGGTCAATATTATGAAGTAATTTCTTAAAGATATATTGTAATCCTCCTTTTTTATTTTCATAGCGACCTCTACTTATGCGCCGCTTTTTGACTATTTTGCAGATGACGATGCCCGCAATCCAGATCAATACACCTTTTAACCTTGCTCTCGATTTTGAAGTAGCGCCTTTGCATAAAAGGATCCTTGCTTACCTGGCCGACCTGCTCATACTGATCATCTATTCCTGGGGAATCAGGAAATTCATGTACGGGTTCTTCGATGTGCCGGTTAACACGCTATTCGGCACAAATTTCGGCGTTGACATTGCATTTGTCTCAATTCCTATGCTGCTTTATCCGCTTATCTGCGAAATAAGCATGCATGGACAGTCTTTTGGCAAGAAGCTGCTGGGTATCCGCGTAATGAGCATTGAAGGCGGTGAGCCAACAGTCAGTCAATATTTACTCCGGTGGGCGACCCGGTTTTTTGAGTGGCCGCTTGTATTCGGATTTGTGCTTCCGAATTTTTACCTTGTTTTCCAGTTATTCTTTGTAGGATTTTTCGGTGTATTTGTTGTTGTCATCATTGCCATATCAAAAGCAAACCAACGACTTGGTGACCTGGGAGCCGGTACAGTGGTTGTTGACACAAAGATCAAAACTTATTTACATGAAACGGTTTTTGTGGAGATTTCGCATAAAGATTATAACGTTCAGTTTCCCGAAGTGATGAAGTTAACGGACCGCGATATTAATACCATCAAAAGCATCCTCGATGTAGCGGCACGTAAGGGAGATTTCAAACTCGCAACATCAGCAGCCGACAAAATAAAGCACCATCTAAAGATCCAGAGCAATCTTTCCCCTTTCGATTTTCTTGAAAAAGTTCTGATGGACTATAATTATATTTCTACCAAATAATTGTGACCTCGTCGATCCGCTCTATGTGAATGCAGCACCAATAATTCCAAATATAAATACGAGCACATATAATGAAATTACCACGATGGTAAGTATGCCCATGTAACGAAACATTCTTTTCAAATTCTGGAATGATCTGTTGAGAGTAAGTTGTTCATTGGTGTTTAATGCGGTGGCCATTTGGTTTGCAAACCGGAAAAGGAATAAGCAAGGAAAGAAATATAACACGCCGATGGCAAGGTACAATACCGTCATAACTATCCCCAAACCCGCAAACCCGGTATTCTCATTGTAATCGTTGTACCGGTTCAATGAAGTAGAAAAAATGGAACCTATAAAGAAGCTTAATATTACGATCAGCCCACACATGATAAATCCAATGATAGATAGAAATTTTGCCCATTTGGCTGTTTCCGCCAGGTGCATCCGGGTCATGTCATCAATTCCAAATTCAAACAGGGGAGTATTTTGTTCCATAATATTTTCTTTAATGGTTATGGCGCAAGCCATGAAAACGGCATCATGGGTATATTTCGCAATATCCAAAAGGAAACGAAGACGATTGCAACAGCTGAAGAAAAATGCGCTTTATAAATAAAAGACGACGATTCATATTTTTTTCCCGATATGAATCTAAAGAGGAAATAAACAAGCAAAGGCATTAATAAAACAAATAAAAGATTATAGCTTATGGCAGCCAAAATATGACCATGAAGTAAGGCATGCAGTGAACGTTGTCCACCGCAGCCCGGACAATAAAGACCCGTCAACTCATGGAACAGACACTTTGGTAAATTTCCATTCCGGGGTTCAACAAAAAAATAAAGCAGCAGGATCGCACCTGCTGCCGTAATTAATACAATCCTAAAAATATTATTGTTTAGTAAGGACATTAATCAATTGTACTTGCAGCTCCAAGGAAACTTACGCCCAGCACAAGCCAAAAAAGTATGTACAACACAATCACACCTATCCCAACGAAGAAACCGATCTTCGTCCATTTTGCAGCTTCTCTTCTTGATTTCTCAGCGCCTTCCATATCACCTGCCTGTTGTTTCGTATTAACCTGGGCGGCGAAGATAATGCCGACAACTCCAAATGGCAGACAACAAAGCAGGGTAACAAGTATTGCTTCGACGAGCCAATTTTCACTAAACGGCCCTTTGGGTCCGGGAGGGGAAATGTTTAAATTTTCCATGATGTCAGTTTTGGTTTTAAAATATTAGTGCATAAATATAACGAGCAAAAATTAATAAGCAATGGCGAATAAAACTCTTTCCTTACTCGGTTTTCCACTCAGTATACACTTTCCGTCATCCGCAGGATTATTGAGAGGAATACAGCGAATGGTTGCTTTTGTTTTTTCTTTGATCTCCGCCTCCGTCTCAACAGTCCCATCCCAATGCGCAGACACAAAACCACCTTTATCGTTGAGCGTACTCACAAATTCATCCCAGGTATTCACAGATGTGATATGCTGCTCGCGGTATTTTAATGCGTTGTTATAGAGATTTTGCTGAATCTCATCGAGTAGCTTAGCTACATGACCATTAAGGCCGTCAATCGAAACCTGTTGTTTTTCTTTTGTATCCCGTCTCGCTAGCTCAACCACGTTGTTTTCAACATCACGCAGCCCTATGGCAAGTCTGACCGGCACTCCCTTTAATTCATATTCGGCAAATTTCCATCCCGGTCTTGCATTGTCGTTGTCATCATACTTAACGCGAATACCTACCGCCTTCAGTTTCTCTACCATGTCATTTGCCTTAGCATCGATCACGGGTTTTGACTCTTCACCTTTATAGATGGGGACGATCACAACCTGTATGGGTGCAATTTTTGGAGGCATCACCAACCCCTGGTCGTCGCTATGTGCCATTACCAGTGCACCGACCAATCGCGTGCTCACTCCCCAGCTTGTAGCCCAAACATATTCCTGCTGGTTTTCTTTGTTGAGAAATTTTACGTCAAATGCTTTAGCGAAATTCTGTCCCAGAAAATGTGAGGTGCCGCACTGCAATGCTTTACCATCCTGCATTAATCCCTCAATACAATACGTATCGATTGCCCCGGCGAACCGCTCACTGGCGGATTTAACACCCCTGATCACCGGCAAGGCCATGTATTGCTCAGCAAAGGTTGCATAAACTTCGAGCATCCGTCGCGCTTCTTCAATTGCCTCTTCTGCCGTTGCATGGGCTGTGTGCCCCTCCTGCCAGAGAAACTCTGCAGTACGTAAAAATAACCGCGTCCTCATTTCCCAACGAACCACGTTGGCCCATTGGTTTATCAATAAGGGCAGATCGCGATATGATTGTATCCAGTCTTTATATGTATTCCAAATGATAGCCTCACTTGTTGGGCGAATGATCAGTTCCTCCTCAAGTTTCGAGTCGGGGTCAACGACCAGGCTACCCTTTTTATCAGGGTTTGCTTTCAACCTGTAATGGGTTACAACAGCGCATTCCTTGGCAAATCCTTCCGCATGGCCTTCTTCTTTTTCCAAAAAACTTTTAGGAACAAATAAAGGAAAATAAGCGTTCTGATGACCCGTATCTTTAAACATCTTATCTAAAGCTGCCTGCATGTTCTCCCATAGGGCAAAGCCGTATGGTTTTATGACCATACAACCACGAACTGCTGAATAGTCTGCCAGCCCACCTTTAAGTACAAGGTCATTATACCATTGGGAATAGTCCTGAGCCCTTGTGGTTATTCCTTTAGCCATAAAAAATATTCCGCTTACGCGGAGTTTTAATTCTGAAAATCATCAACCCTGTTACCGGATCCGAGTGCTTCGCTTTCCTCAGGCGAGGCTGTGCATCGAAACAAAAAAAGAGACAGCAAACCGCGGCTGACTTGATAAAAAATTTTTTAACTTCTTTGCACTAACAAATGGTTGAATCTTACCTTTTAATTAACAACGGATTTCACATTTTTACAGTGAGCGGCAAATAATTTGATGCTCAAATATATGTGTCGGCAATCCGGCGCAAATGTAGTAACTTCATATTTATAAAACACTTAAACTCCCTGCCATGAAACGTCAAATTCTACTTTTGGCAATTACCGCAGCAGCGTTAAGCAGCTGCACCACGGCATATAGATCCGGTCAAACTCCCGATGATGTTTACTTTTCTCCCGCCCGACCCCAGGATGAATATGTGAGAGTTGAAGAAAAGGAAGAATATAGGTATGATGATGATTATTATGATGACCGTTACCTGCGTATGAAGGTTCATAATCGTACACGATGGACTTATCTTGATGACTGGTATGCTTATGATCGCTATGGCTATCGCGCCAACTACTATTACGGCAGCTATTATAACCCTTATACTTCCTGGAATTATTATCACAACCCTTATTGCAGAAATAATGTGATAATTTATCATCCGGGCACAAGCGTTGCGCAACAAAATAATCCCAAGCCAAGGACTTTCAATATTGCCAGCTATACCGATACAAAATATAATACCGCCAACAACAACATAAACATCAAGACTTATAAACCTACCGCTGGCCGGCCTGTTTATAACAACACGAATTCAAGCAAGGGCTTAAGCAACTCGATCAAACAAATATTTTCGAACGGTGGCAACAATAACTCTTATTCCCCTCCATCAAGAAGCTATAGTCCCTCTTCAAGCTCGCCAGCAAGCAGCAATAGCAGTGGCAGTTCAGGTTCTTCCTCGGGAAGCAGTGGTAGCGGCGGTGGCGGCGCAAGCAGGCCAAGCAGGGGTGGCTGATAAATCATTAATATGAAGCAGGTAAACGATCGAAGCATTTTGGATGTTTCCTGCTTCATATTACCCAAGGGTTTATTATCCGGTTATGAAAGGTGGACAGAAACAATAAAAGATGACACATGAAGTGAGCCATGACGGCCTTGAGTTACAATAAGTTCTTTTGGCGAATTCCATGTGGCTAACCCACATAAAAAAATGACACATGAAAAGAAAAATTTACACATCTATTTTTCTTCTTTCTACATACTTTTCTTTTTCTCAAACTCCTGAAGATGCTTTAAAACTTTCGTGGTTCCAATTAAAGGGAACAGCAAGAAACCAGGCGATCGGGGGTGCCATGGCATCCCTCGGCGGTGATGCCTCAGCCAATCATATCAATCCGGCCGGCCTTGCATTTTTTAAAACATCTGATTTCACACTGACACCCGGTGTCAGGTTTGGAAAAGTAAAAAGTTCTTTCAGAGGAACAAACAGTGAAGCCGCAAACGATTCAAAATTCAATCTTGGTACATCCGGTTTTGTTTTTGGTGGATTTGGCTACAAGGCAAAAAATTCGTTTGCTATTACAGTAACAAAGCAAGCGGACTTTAACTATAAAACATTTTATACCGGGTTGAATGACTATAGCAGCTTTGGCGAACCATTGGCCGATGAATTTGCGAGTTCTAATTTAACGATAGACCAGGCCTTGATGTACAATTCGAACATTTCGATTCCCACCAGAATGGCGCTGTATACTTATCTGGTCGATACCGTAAATGTGAATGGAAACCTGCAGGTAGTGGCCCGATCTGAAAACCCCTCGGCGCGCAACCAGGAAAACCTGGTAG
>DASTIZ010000324.1:0-9472 GCA_035717045.1 Chitinophagaceae bacterium | reverse complement strand
CATAGATTATTTTTTGCAAAGAAAAGGCATAAAGCTAAATTCGTTATCCTTAATCTCAAATGAATGGAAAAGCAAGTAATCAATACTCCTTCTGCGCCGGCTCCTATCGGACCGTATAGCCAGGGGGTAAGAACGGGCGATATGCTTTTTATCTCCGGTCAAATTTGTATTGATCCGGCCACCGGTAAATTAAATAACGAGGATATACAGCAGGAGACACACCAGGTGATGCAGAATTTGGGGGCAATTCTTGAAGCATCCGACATGAGCTTTCATCATGTGGTAAAAACAACCATCTTTATTACTGATATGAACCGTTTCGCGGAAATAAATGAAGTATATGGAAAATTTTTCGATACGAACAGCACTTTTCCTGCAAGAGAAACGGTACAAGTATCGGCATTGCCAAAGTTTGTAAATGTTGAGATCAGCATGATCGCGGTGAAATAAGACTCGTGTCCATTCCCCTCGCACGCCCTGGGCGGGATCACAATGACGAAAGGGAACTTGGATTGAACAAACAAATATGCTCCGTATAGAATTTAGCAGGAAATATATGTTATGTAGTCAGCACCTGCACTAGTATTTGGCTTATGTTGCTCCGAAGGAGTGCCTTTGGCACGATGCAGAGCCTGTGCTGAGGGAAGCGAAGCATTCAACATCTTATCGCTAATCATCAACTCTTGTAATTCATGCGCAGGATCGTGCAATTCATCTTGTTGAAACCTATTCTCTGGGCTTCCAGGAAGTTTGCTTCAAGACCGGACCGAACAAGAATCTTCAGCGCCTTATCGGAATTATTCCGCAGTATCAAAGAAAACCCGGGAAAGAAGGGTGTTATACTTGACCTGAAAAAAGATACGCGTATCATTGTTTTTTCCGACCAGCACCGTGGAGCAAAAAATGGCGCTGACGATTTTATGAAGGCAGAAGACAGTTATTTAAAAGCACTCGATCACTATTTTCAAAACAAGTTCCTGTTCATTAGCCTTGGTGACTGTGAAGAGCTTTGGGAAAATACGTTTGCGGGCGTAAAAAAACATAATACGTTAACATTTGAATCGGAAAAAAGATTCATCCTCCAGAACCGGCTTTTCAAAGTTTTTGGAAATCATGATCTCTATTGGGACAACAGCCCTCTTGCGGCACAATCCATAAGATCAATCTACGGTAAAAAATTAAAGGTGTTTGAAGGAATTGTTATCGAAAAGGACAAGCCTGTTGGCAGTCGGCAGTCGGCAGTCGGCAGTCAACTCCCGATAGCTATCGGGACGGCAGCCGGCAGTTGGCAGTCAACAGCCGACATTTCCCAAAAGAATAAAAATATTCCTGTGACGGAATCAAAACCTGCAACGACTGATAAACTGCCGATTGCCGACTGCCGACTGACCATTTTTCTCACTCACGGTCACCAGGGCGATGCCAGCAGCGATGGCAACTGGTTCAGCAAATTCTTTGTAGCAAACATCTGGGCGCCGCTACAATCTTACGTAAGGATAAACCCAAACACACCGGCTTACGATGAAGACACGAAGACCTTGCATAATCTTATTATGTATGAATGGTCCTCAAAATATAATGATCTTATACTGATCACGGGGCATACTCACCAACCGGTATTTGAATCACTCACCCATCCCGAACGACTATACAGGCAATTGGGACGAGCGCTAAAAGCAAATGACAAAGAGGAAGCCGACCGGATAGAACAAGAGATCAAAAGAAGAGGAAGGGATTATAAAACAACACCGGCACAATTTCTAAGTGTAAAACCCTCTTATTTTAATTCAGGTTGTTGTTGCTTTCGCGATGGCGATATCACCGGTATCGAGATCACCTACGAAAGGATTTCATTGGTGAAATGGAGTGTATCAAAAGGGCGGGAATTGCTTGAAGAGATGGAGTTGGATAAATTGCAGGAGCTGATTAAATAGATTATTAATTATTGTAAAGAGGAAATACCCTAATAATCAATAATCAATAATCAATAATCTCAACACTTCACTGTCTTCTTCTTCTTTCCAATATACCCCTTCACTTCCATCTTCTTAATATACTCCGCAGCAGCCGGCACTTTACAAGCTGTTCCTCCCATATCAACATACACATCTCCCACCTTTTTTGCCGTTTCGATCGCTTCTTTTGTTAGCTCTTTAATATAACCTCCCACTCCAACAATAAAACCATTCATTGTATAACGAACACGGTTAGGTGCTGAATGAATCTCTTTTATGATCCGTTGCAGTAGTTTTTTGATCGTGGGAATATCCAATTCACTATCTGGCTTCATCGCGATCACTCCCGCCAGGGTGTTCCAACCTGCCGAAGCAATTTTTTCTTTTGATGAATCGATCCATTTCATACCGAGTTCCCACCCGTACTTGCTTTCAGCAGCCACCCATGCTACAGTATATTCGCTAATGCCATCGCTCGTTGCTTTTTCAGCCCACTGCTCTATATCTTTCCTGCTCATTTTTGATTCGTCAGCGATCAGCCCGGCCAGGTACATCGCATCATAATTGCCGGTATTGTACAGGCTCATTGCAAGCTCATGATCTTTCTTTACTTTTTTCTGGATCACTTTCAGATCACCAACTTTTACTCCATACATGGGCTCTTTGGCGCCATGGTTCAGGAAAATTTTTTTTACAGATGCAGAACCTTTCTTCTCAAGCTCTTTCATTACTTGTTCGGTTGTCATAAAATTGATTTTATATATTCAATGTTTTATTTTGTTGTCTCCCCGCCTGCAAAAACCCGGCCTACAGATTCTTATATTCAATTATTTATTTTTTATTGCTGGTATTTATTTCTTGTGACAAAACGATGATGGCGGCACGGCATCTATCGGGTTATGATCTTGCAACAGCTTTGTTCCTTCGTAAAGCAAGTGTAGATATAATAGTTACGATAAAGCCGATGATAAACACAGTCCCTCCCATCAGTAAGAACTGGTAGACGGGGTTTGAAAACATTTCCTTTTGTTTTTCGGCATTTTGGATAGCAGAATCAAGCTTGTCTGCCGAAACAGTTTTTCTCAGGTTGTCAATATATTTCGCATAATAGTCTTCCTGCCATGTTGGATTAATGACCTCGGTATATAATATATCAAAGAGTCCAAAGGCCACAGCGGGTATCAAAACGATAAGGACCCCGATTTTCAGGCCTTGTCCAAAGGTCAACACACCTCCATTCACTTGATCGCGGAAATGCCGGATACCTAAAAAAACAAATATCATGGCCAGCAACATTGACAGGTACCCTGCTATTTCCTGGATTGTAAGAGATGCATCGCCCAAGGCAAAAAAGGCGATCCACGCGATAGCGAGGATGGTTAGCGCGGAATAAATTCCATAACGAAAAACAGTTGATTTCATAATTAAAAATTTTATGCAAACTACTGTGGTAAACAAATTTTAGGCTCATCCTAAAGTAGGAAATACATCATTCTTTCGTTGCAAATCAATACTACTTTGAAAATTTAAGCGAGGATCTTCAGTTTTTTGGCTGATTGGATAGCCTGCGTCCTCCGTTTTGCATCCAGTTTGAAAAGAATGTTTGAGACATGAGTTTTTACTGTACTTTCTGATAAAAAAAGCTGCTGCGCAATTTCCTGGTTGCTCAGCCCGTCTGCCATTTTTACAAGCACATCATGTTCCCGTTGGGTCAGACCGATCTTTTTGATCTGTTCATAGTCGATGATCTCTGAGGGGTTCGCCACATCTTTTTGGTTTGAGATTTTTCTTTGCGACTGATAATTGAAATAAAGCCCTATAAAGAAGAAAATAAAGGCTGCAATAGCCACAATCACTTCAAGGCGAACATTTCCTTCTACAAAATTTACCTCGCCGATCTTGAACAATACCAGCATGCAAAGAATCAGTAAACCAAAACCGATAACGATGGGACGCATGGTTGCTAAATTAAAATAAAACCCCGGCGATTCCGTCGGGGCCATATTTTAGAAGGGTTTTTCTTTCATCTTATTATTACTCCGGTTCACATCGGGTAATTTTTTATCGGGATCAAGAACAACGTCCTTGATATTGCTTGTTGTTGGCACATGAAAAGTCCATTGATAACCATGTTGCCAAACTTCTACTGGCAGTTTCAGATCATGTTCTTTTCCGTTGTCCTCTGTAATTTTTATCAGCACGGGCATTGCCATTTTTTCAAGATTTTGAATAGTGATATTAACACCATTGCCTGGATCGTTGCGGATATACTTCACATCTTTTACCGCCTGGTCGAGTTTCCACGTGTTCAATACCCATGCTCTCCAAAACCAACCGAGGTCCTCACCGGAAACATTTTCCATAGTGTGAAAGAAATCCCAGGGTGTAGGATGTTTAAATGCCCACCGATTTATATACTCGCGAAAAGCAGCATCAAATCTTTCTTCACCAAGCACTACATCCCTCAATGCGTTCAACATGATCGATGGTTTTTCATAAGCGGCGATGCCCAGGTCGCTTTGTCCGATCACATCGGGAATATTATATAAGCCATCCATTTCATCGCTAAAGACAAAGGTGGAAAGATCGCCAAATGAAAATCCGCCACCAGCAAATTCGCCATTATTAAATGCTTCGCTTGAAAGTCCATTAATAAATGTATTAAAGCCTTCATCCATCCATGCATATTTCCTTTCATTATTACCGACGATCATTGGGAACCAGGTATGCCCGAATTCATGATCGGTAACTCCCCATAGCCCGGCGCCTGATGCACCATAGCCGCAGAAAACAATACCGGGATATTCCATGCCACCAACGATACCGGCAACATTTGTTGCAGCCGGATAGGGATATTCATACCATTTAGCTGAATAATGTTCCACCGATGCTTTTACAAATTCAGTGCTGCGTTGCCAGCCGTTTCTTTTTATACTTTCTGCCGGGTAGGCGCTGATCGCCAACGCTTTTTTTCCGCCGCGTAAATTTATTCTTGCAGCATCAATAATAAATGCCTTGGACGCCGCCCATGCCACATCTCTTGCATTGGTTATTTTGAATTTCCATGTGCAGGTAGCTTTGTTTGGTCTCGAGGAAGCTTCCTTAATTTCCTTTTCCCCACGGATAATAACTGTTTTTTCACTGTTCTTTGCATCATTCCATCTTTTGATTTGTTCAGCAGGATAACATTCCTGGGGATTTAGCAGATCACCGGAACCAACAACGATAACATCGGCGGGCGCGGTGATGGTATAATCAAAATCACCATATTCAAGATAAAACTCTCCCTGCCCGATGTATGGCAAGGTATTCCATCCCTGTATGTCATCATATACACACAAGCGGGGAAACCATTGAGCGATTTCATACACGATGCCGTTCTTTGTTTTTAACCTTCCCATACGGTCTGTTCCATATTCAGGAACTACAAATTCAAATGCGATCTTCAATTTTGTTTTATTGCCGGATCCCTTGAGGGCATCATTTAGCCAAACCTGCATCCTGGTATCAGTAACAATGTATTTTGGAGTATAGGCCTTCGCACCTTCAACACTTACCGATTTTATCACCCCGCCTTCAGTGAACTTTGTGTTGGCCCAGCGGCCGCCCGTCTGTGTTGACGTGGCGGAACCACGTGAATCCTGCCGATAAATATTCTGGTCCAGTTGTAACCACAGAAATTTGAGATTATCGGGGCTGTTATTTGTATATGTGATCTCTACATCACCTATTACCTTATGAGCACCTGTATCCAAAGTTGCATTGATCTTATAGTCAGCCCTGTTTTGCCAATACTTCGGCCCCGGTTCACCGCTTGCACTGCGATAATCATTGCCTGGGTAAGGATAGAACTGGGGATAAAATGCTTCTTTGTTATTGTATTTTGACTCCTGAGCTGAAATAAAAATAACAGTTACAGATAAAAAAAGAACAGAAAGTAGCTTCTTCATGTAATGACTTTTAAAATAAGATTGTAAAGTAATTGAAATTGCACAGGATTGCCGATGCCGTTTAAAAAGTATTTTAATTTTTTTAAGGAAAAACAGACTCGGCAATGGCAATACTCTCGGGTTTGCCGACATCCACCAGTCGGTCTCCGCTATGATCGTAGCCAAGGATCAAATGTTCTGCGGCTAAAGAAAGATAAACGTCAATCAGGGAGAATTTTCCTGAGAATCCTTTGTCTTCCATAAGTCTGAAAATATCGTATTCAAAAATGACGACGCAACTATAGGCTTTTTCATGCCTCACGCCTGGCCCCTCTCCTGGCGGAGAGGGGATAGAAATCCTTTCTTGTTTTGTTTTTGTATTTCTCCACCCGCAAAGCCGGTCATTTTTATCAAGCAACAAGTAGCGGGAAGTTTTTCTTTGTGTAACGCCAAACGTAATCAACGCTTTTTTTTCATTGTGATAGGAGATAAGCTTGTTGATATCAAGATCAGTAAGTATATCGGCATTGCAGGTGATGAATTTTTCACCCGGGGTAAAAAATTCTTTTGCCTTCAATAAGCCGCCACCGGTTTCAAGCAACTCATCTCTTTCATCGCTGATGGTGATCTTGCTTCCCCACCCTTTATTTTTTATGATGGATTCAATCACCTGGTCAGCAAAGTGATGAACATTCACCACAACGTTTGTGATTCCATATTGCTGCAGGTATTCAATATTTCTTTGGAGCAATGATTTGCCGTTAACAACGGCAAGAGCTTTTGGATGAGAGTTGGTCCATGGTTTGAATCGGGTGCCTAAGCCCGCGGAAAAGATCATTGCATTCATACCCCCGGCCCCTAAAGGCGAGTTAAGATCACTCCTTTTCATGTTTCTTTATTAATAAGAAATTCTCAATTTCCGCAATAACTATTTCCGGGGTTTTGATAATTGAATCATTTTGAAATCTCAAAACAACGAGTCCATCATTTTGCAAAGCGACTTGCCTTTGTTGATCATTTAATTTGACATCGGCTTTATTATGGATTGATCCGTCAACTTCAATAACCAACTTTAACGAATGACAATAAAAATCCAGGACATAAATTGAGTACGGATGTTGTCTACGAAACTTAAAGTCAAAGGGTTTACTTTTTAAGTACGTCCACAACATACTTTCGGCAAGCGTTGCATTATTCCTAAGCTCTCTTGCCCTTTGATACAATGGCTTTATCGCCCCAGCATGCATTTTTTTTCCCATACTATTTTGATTCTTCAGAGCTCCCCTTTAGGGGCTGGGGGTGAATATTGACCCAATTTTTTTCGTCTTGAATGTGATGTCTCAAATCAATCTTCACTTTGAATTTATTTCTCAAATGGCGTGCTAATGCATCGGCTGCGTACACACTTCGATGCTGTCCACCGGTACATCCAAAACTTATCATTAAACTTTCGAAGCCTCTTTTTAAATAGTCTTCAACAGTGATATCAACGATATCAAAAACGCTGTTGAGAAATTCTCCCATTTTGGTTTGCTGTTCCAGGAAATCCTTCACCGATTTATCACGACCTGTTTGTGCTTTAAATTCTTCAAACCTTCCCGGGTTCAGGATGCCACGACAATCAAAAACAAATCCACCACCATGTGCACTGTCATTCACCGGCAATCCTTTTTTATACGAAAAGCTGTTGATCTTAACCACCAATGGTGTGTGCTCGTTTGCCTGCACCGGTGTGAATTGTTGAATGATCTCATCAGCGACACATATATCCAGCACTCTTTTGAATTCAGGCAATGCAATACCAATACTTTGATGAGTGATGAACCATTTCAGATTTGTTAATGCTAATGGTATACTCGTTAGAAAATGAGCTTTGCGTTCAAACAAGCCGCGGAAACCATAAGCGCCAAGTACCTGCAATAAACGGATCATCACATAACCATTGTACTGGCTTTTAAAAACCGACCGGTTGACTTTTGATTTAATTATTTTTTCTAACTCATCGATATAATCATTCAATAATTTCTCTTTCCATTCGTCATTGAGATTAGCTCGTGCCTGCCAAAGCATACTGGCTACATCATATTGAGGAGCGCCTTTCATTCCCCCCTGGTAGTCGATGAAATGGATCGAGTCATCGGACTTCACCATTATGTTCCGGCTTTGAAAATCACGGAACATAAAATATTTATATTCGGTATGAGTCAAATAATTACTTAACGCTTCATAATCATCGATCAGCTTTTGCTTATCGTAAGGTTTGCGAAGCGCATCCAAAAAATAATATTTGAAATAAAGAAGGTCAGCCATGATGGCCT
The DNA here is from genome assembly GCA_035717045.1 of Chitinophagaceae bacterium. Classification (GTDB taxonomy): domain Bacteria; phylum Bacteroidota; class Bacteroidia; order Chitinophagales; family Chitinophagaceae; genus VBAS01. The sequence continues at coordinate 1,270 of DASTIZ010000324.1, read as the reverse complement.
GGCGACCAAATTCTTTATTTGTAAGACAGCGATCATAATCCAATCCCTTATCACCTTTTACATGAAGGTTGGCGAGAGTTTGTAAACTTTTTTGGAACAATTTGTATATGTCATCAGTATAACCTTCCGACTCTAACCGATCGATCAATGATATATCACCAAAATCTTCCTGCAGGTAATACATGCGGTCCTCGCTGATAGCGAGAATATTGGCGACGGGTAATTGTTTGTCGTAAAAATTTTTTGAGAAATAGATGAATGTTTCGTTTTCCTTAATATTGGCTCCATAAGTTCCGATAATAGTTTGGTTGTCATCTTCGTGGATCCGGAAATACCTTCTCTCACTTCCTGATTGCGGTAATACATCAACAGACGCAGCTTTCTTGCCCCGGTACTTTTGATACAGGTCATGGATGGATTGGATTATGTGCTGCATGTCGCAAATGTAATGAACCGCTCCCAAACCGTACTTTCGACCCAAACGCTTCAGACATTGAAATCAGTAACGTATCCTGGCCTGCAGCCGCGCCCGGATGAATCAGTATAATGCAACTTAGCGCTCACTAACGGTCGGACGGGCATTGGTTTTTCGTCTATTTTTGTAATTCCATGGCGTACGCTTTAAAGAATAAGGTAAGAATAGTAACAGCGGCTTCATTGTTCGATGGTCATGATGTGGCAATTAATATCATGCGTCGCATCATGCAATCAAAAGGTGCAGAGATCATTCATCTTGGCCATAATCGTTCCGTTAAAGAAATTGTCGAGGCTGCGATTGAAGAAGATGTACAAGGTATAGCGATTACCAGTTACCAGGGTGGTCATGTCGAATTTTTTAAATACATGAAGGACCTCCTGTTAGAAAATGGGTGCGGTCATATAAAAATTTTTGGAGGCGGCGGGGGAACTATTTTGCCGGAAGAAATTGAAGAATTACACAAATATGGTATCACAAGAATTTATTCGCCAGACGATGGAAGAAAAATGGGTTTGGAAGGGATGATTGAGGATGTGATAAAAAGCTGTGATGTGCAATTGAATGGTGAGCCTGCCTATACACAGCAATTAACACTTGGTGAAGTAAAAGATGTGAGGGTGATTGCAAGAGAGATCACCAATGCTGAAAACAGTCAACAGTCGGGAGTCGGCAGTCGTCAGTCGGGGAAAACGATACCGGTGGTGGGAATTACGGGTACTGGTGGAGCCGGTAAGTCTTCTGTTACGGATGAGATCGTAAGACGTTTCCTCAGCAATTTTACTGACAAAACCA
>DASTIZ010000323.1:0-8427 GCA_035717045.1 Chitinophagaceae bacterium | reverse complement strand
GACAGGTTAATGCCTTTGCGAAGATTGCTTCAACCTACATAACAATCTTTTGAGATGATACAACAGCCCACGGTTTAAACCGTGGGCTGCAAACCGGCTCGTTACATAGGAATAGAATGTCACGCAGACACGGAATGCACAGCGGTATGACAGGTTAATGCCTTTGCGAAGATTGCTTCAACCTACATAACAATCTTTTGAGATGATACAACAGCCCACGGTTTAAACCGTGGGCTGCAAACCGGCTCGTTACATAGGAATAAAATGTCACGCAGACCCGGAATGCACAGCGGTAATACGGGTTAATGCCTTTGCGGAGATTGCTTCAACACCAGCCCACGATTTAAATCGTGGGCGGTAAACCCAATAGAATGTCACGCAGACACGGAATGCACAGCGGAATGACAGGTTAATGCCTTTGCGACGATTGCTTCAACACCGACCCACGGTTTAAACCGTGGGCTGCAAACTCACGCAGACACCGAATGCACAGCGGTATGACAGGTCAATGCCTTTGCGGAGATTGCTCCAGCAAACATAACAAGCTTTTTGTATTGCGATGAAGGCTGTCGGCTTCGCAATGACAAACCCCCGATAGAAATCGGGGGTAACAACTAAAAACACAAGCCCGAAATAAGGTAGGGTGGTCCTTTGACAGGCTCAGGATGTTTCAAAAGGATGGATTTAATGAATCCATTAATGAATTTTATTGTGTTATTGTTTTTCACCTGGCCCACGGTTTAAACCGTGGGCTAAGTTTAAATCGCGGACGTGCGATTGGAATACCATGATTATTTCTTAATCAGGTTTTTTGCCATCTAAAAAAGTATTGATTGTGCTGATCTTAGTTTGATTGTTTTCGTCAGTCTTGACTTCGTAGTTGCTGTAAAAATTTTCGACCACCTGTGCGGAGTTACCATATAATTCCATATTGCGGCGGATATAAGCCGGCACAGTCTCAAACTCATTATTCGGGTCAGCCGCGTTAATGTTGAATGACAAGTTACGCAGCTTCTTCAGCCTTTCGGCCGCCCTACGTTGTTGATCTTCATTTTCGTCCGCCATTGGCAGATCCTCATTTGAAGCAGTCAAAGGTTGCTGAGAATGATGGGCCAACGGCCTATCCGCCGCTGGAATGTCACTACGCATGACCAATTGCATATCGCAAGGAGGTTCCTCGTTGATCTGCTTCGGTTCAATTTGCGCAAGGCCTGGTTCTTCTGCAGAAGGCTTTGGAGTAGATACCCCTGCTTGTGATTCTGCGTAAATATTGGACGGTCTGGCCAGGTAGCCTCCTGATGCTGCAGACATCCCTTGGCTACTATCTTTGTTTGTTGAAACTTCGGTGTCCTTTCTACTTGTAGATTTTCCGGATTGGTCTTCCGAAAATACCGCTTCAGTTTTTTCCGTTAATATCATTTTTTCCCCAGTAGTTTCACCTGTAATTCTATTCGTGGTTTCACTAAGGGGTTTTTCGGTAAGATGAAGATCCCAAACAATTGTTTTATTTTCTTCCTTTGGTTGTAAGATCATGCTTTCATTTTCCTGTTCTTCCAGTTCCTCATCTTCAACGATCATCATTGCCGAAACGGGTTCGTCGGCTGCAGGAACTGTATCAACGAGTTTTGGAGCCATTAAATCAACAACCTTTGCCTCTGGTTTGATCTCCTCTATGGGTACTTCCTTCTTCTCCTCACCGAGTGTCATGATAATTTTTTCTTCTTTTGACTCCTTCTTTCTTATCTCTTTCTTAAATGGATCTTTATGCTCGAAGCCTGTAGCGATCAGTGTAATCCCCAGATTATTGCCAAGCGTGTTATCATACCCCAGGCCAAGAATAACATCCGTATTCTCTCCTGCCTGGCTCAATAAATAATTCTGAATGATCTCCACTTCATCCATAGTGAATTCATGTTCTCCTTCGGCTGAATTAATATTAATAAGTATCCATTTAGCACCTTTGATATCATTATCATTCAACAATGGAGAGTTCATGGCTTCTTCGATTGCCTTTTGCGCACGACTTTCACCAGCTGCCGTTGCACTACCCAATATGGCAACGCCCCCGTTCTTCATCACGGTGCACACATCAGCAAAGTCAACATTGATCTGACCAGTGCTATTAATAACATCTGTGATACATTTTGCAGCCGTGGCCAAAACATTATCGGCTTTTGCAAATGCATCACGCATTTTTAGATTGCCAAATTGATGACGCAACTTGTCGTTACTGATCACAAGCAGTGTATCGACATATTGTTTCAGATTCTTAATTCCTTCTTCTGCCTGTTGAATTCTCTTCTTGCCTTCGTAAGCAAAAGGAGTCGTCACGATACCCACGGTAAGGATGCCGAGGTCTTTGCAGATCTTGGAAATGATCGGTGCGCCCCCGGTACCCGTGCCACCACCCATACCGGCTGTAATGAATGCCATTTTGGTATTTACTTCGAGTATGCGGCGTATCTCTTCCAATGATTCTTCGGTTGCCTGGCGACCAATCTCAGGATTGGCACCGGCACCTAATCCTTGCGTGAGATGCGGACCTAACTGAACACGATTCGGTACCATGCTTTGTGCAATCGCTTGCGCATCGGTATTGCAGATGATGAAGTTGACGCCTTCGATCATCTGATTAAACATGTGATTGACCGCATTACTTCCTCCACCCCCGACACCAATCACTTTGATGATCGATGATTTTTCTTTTGGCAAATCAAAATGTATCATACAGTTGAATTTTAAAAGCCCCGCTAAATCTCTCCTGGTGGGAAAGACTTTTTGAAGACTCTGTTTTTAGGTTAGTAAATTCTATTTGGCAGTTGTTAAGAATTAAAAGAACTATTGAATAATAAAGACTTTACAAAGCCTTCCCTTTGGGAAGGTTTGGATAGGCCGTTGTTACAGGTGATGGTCCTCCTCTTCTTTGAACAAATCAACAAGCCTGTCCTTGAATTTGTCCCAAAAACCGGTAAGATTTTTTCTCCTGGTCATTTTCTCCGCTGAAACGGACTCGCCGACAGCAACTGTTTCTTCTGTTGGAGCCTGTCTCAAACTTTCCGGCACTTGCACCAATGTGAAACCCCTGTCAAATTGTTTCCGGTTATGTTCATAGTCATCATATCCTTTTAATATTAACCCGATACAGGTTGAATACGTTGGTTTCGCCAACTCTTCAATATGCCCGGCAGCCAGGTGTTCGTTAGGGAACCCTATTCGTGCATTCAGGCCAGTAGCATACTCGGTAAGCTGGATCATATGTTTTAATTGCGAACCACCTCCTGTTAAGATAATGCCACCATTCAATGCCTTGTTATCAAGACCAACTTGCTTCAAATGATACGTAACAAAGTCGAGTATCTCACTCATGCGGGCCTGAATGATGTTAGCAAGATTTTTTACACTGATCTCTTTTGCCGGCATGCCACGAAGACCAGGAATTGTGATGTATGCATTTGCTTTTGCTTCATTCGATAATGCACTTCCGAACTGAACCTTCATTTGCTCTGCCTGCGTTTTCAATACGCCCAATCCCGTTTTAATATCGTTTGTGATATTCTCGCCGGCAAAAGGAATTACCGCAGTATGTTTCAAAATTCCTTCATAAAAAACGGCCAGATCAGTAGTCCCCCCACCTATATCAACTATAGCAACACCGGCTTCCATATCTTCCTGCCCCATTACTGCGGATGCGGATGCCAACGGCTGCAGAACCAGGTCCTTTGTGATCAAATTGGCTTTCTCGACACTGCGATTGATATTACGTATCGCATTCTTATCACCGGTAATGATATGGAAGTTGGCGCCTACCTTCACGCCGCCATAGCCAATCGGGTTTGGAATATTTTGAAAGTTATCTATTGTAAATTCCTGGGGGATCACATCAATGATCTGGTCGCCGGCAGGAATGTAAGTTTTATACTGGTCAGATATCAGCTGGTCAATTTCATGACGTGTAATTTCTTCTTCGGTGTTCTGGCGAACAATATCGCCACGGGTTTGCAAACTCTTAATATGATGTCCTGCAATACCGACATACACTTCTTTAATCTCCAAACCAGGATTTGAGGCCAAACAATTTTCAAGTGCGGCATTGATGGCTTTAATGGTTTCATCAATGTTAAGCACCTGGCCATGTTTTACGCCATTGCTGTTCGCTCGTCCAAAGCCAAGGATCTCAAGTTTTCCAAATTCATTCTTGCGGCCCGCAATCACGGCAATTTTTGTGGTGCCAATGTCAAGACCGACGATAATGGGTTGTTCGTTGTTCATGATATTGTAGTTTTTAGTTGTTGTTGCGAGGCGAAGCCGAAGCAGCCCCTCTGTTTGTTTATTAGGTTTTTATTTAGGTTCGCCACTGAAACACTGAGTACTGTTCTCGTTCTGTGTATTCTGTGTCGAAGTGGCAAGATTTTTTAATTTCTGCTCCGGTTTTTCATAGCATCGTTTGTTGCGACGCTCCGTTCATCGTTCCGTAATTTTAATCGGCTTCCTGACCTCACTGTCCAACTCCCTCTCCAGGCGCTTTATATCTTTAATCAACCTTTAGTTTTGCCACATCAACTTCCGTCCACAGATCAAAATCACTTGTTGCCCGCCCACTGCCGACTGCCGACTGCAGACTGCAGACTGCCGACTGCCTACTGATTCTTCTTCGGCATCACCGCTTTCGGATCATTCCCCTTGGTGGGTAAGGATTGGGCTTTCATAGCATTTGGGTTAGTAGATTGAGTGCTCCGAAGGAGCCCATTGGGGCTGGTGGCTCTCAAATCATTTGTACTTACCTGCTGTCCACTTATTGTTGGTTTTTCATTAACCGGTTTTGATACGGTAATGCCGTCATATTGCTTCTGAACCTGTTTCAATAACTCATCAACCTTTTTCTTAAGCATCACGGTATCTGTTTTGCTTTTTTCTGTTCCTCTTCTAGTCCCCACTACTTGCCCGTTATACCGTACGTCAATCGTACTGTATGAATCAAATCCCTTTTGTGCCAGTACCTGTTTATAAAATATCATCAGGCGATTAAATTTTTGGTCGAGGTCCTTTGCGTCGCCAAGTTTTATCAGGTGATCTCCCACCACGGGGCTTAATTCAAAGTCCCTGTCCTGAGTGATGTCGACCTGGGAAATTTGACTCATCCAGAACCTGTCATTTTTTATATGGGTTGCGAGATTTTTTACATCGCTCAATAACAAACTATCCTTGGCTGAATAAATCTTTCTATCAGCAAAGCCCGTAAACATGGGCACCTTTGCGGTCCTTTTATCAGAAAGTGGGAGTTTTTTTATTGTACTATCGATATAGAAACTATTTCCAGACGCGGTAAAAATTCTCGCGATCGGCTCCCGCTCATGAACTTGAACATGCAGGACGTTGCGATTATCAAACCACATTTCGGCTTTGCGGATCCAGACATTATCTCTTAGTAGTTGTTCAAGCTTTCTGAGATTAATCCCGGAAATCTTCCTTCCTGTTACCTCGTCGCCAGCACCCGCCCTGAGAAGTTTATCTATATCATCTGTATCCAGGAAATAATTTTCTGCCAGGCCTCTTATTTCAATGGTATAGCCGGTGCAATCTTCTTTATTCTTTTTACCGATCGCCGCAATAAGTAACGTTAACATGCCCCCACTGATGCAAACCCAGAGCATGACAAATAATATCTTCCGAATTGTCGCTTTTGTATTCACAAAAAACTATTTAAAATTTCTTTTATTGGTTCAACCAGCAAGTCAATATCACCTGCACCTGCTGTCATCAATACTCCTTTTCTGTCAAAGTCATTCTTTACCCAATCTTTCAATTCTTCTTTTATCAACACTTTTTTATTCTTGTTTTTCATTTTATCCAGGATCATTTCACTGTTTACCCCGGCAATTGGCAATTCTCTCGCGGGGTAGATCGGTAACAGTATTACTTCATCAGCCATATCCAGCACCTCTGCAAAACCATCGGCCAGGTCTTTCGTTCTTGAATACAGGTGAGGCTGGAAGATCATTGTAGATTTTTTATCACTGAATAAAGACTTAGCCCCGCTGATCAATGCCCTTAGTTCTTCAGGGTGATGAGCATAATCATCAATAAAAACCAGGTCTGAAGTTTTGATGATATACTCAAATCTTCTTTTCACGCCTTTGAAGTCTGCTATCGCTGCTCTGATTTTGTCGTCATCAATATGTAAAGAGCTCACCGCTGTTATTGCTGCTATAGCGTTCTCCACATTATGCATCCCCCCGATATTCAGCTTCACTTTCTCCATCCTTCTATTGTTTATCACCACATCAAACTCGTAACTTCCATTCGTCATCTTTATACTCTCAGCATAGGCGCTTGCGCTATTGTGTTGAACACTATAAGTCAGCTTTCGGGAACCTTTAAGATCCTTTGTTCTCTTTAATCCAAATTTGCTGATCAATAATCCGCCCGTTCTTACCCGGTTACTAAAATCAATAAAAGCTTGTTCCATTGCTTCCGCAGTTCCATAGATGTCCAGGTGATCAGGATCCATGGCTGTGATGATTGCTATATCCGGACTTAATTTCAAAAAGCTCCTGTCGTATTCATCAGCTTCAACAACACTTACATTTCTTTCGCTGCTCCAAAAATTTGTTCCGTAATTCACAGATATACCACCCAGGAATGCATTACAACCATACCCCGTATGTCGCAACACGTGTGCAACCATAGTTGTGATCGTTGTTTTGCCATGCGTACCTGCGATACATATATTAAAAGAACTTTCCGTTACGATTTGCAGTACATCACTCCGCTTTACAACCTTATATCCATTCTCCTGGTAATACAGTAGCTCTTTGTGTTCTTTAGGAACGGCCGGGGTATAAACAATCAACTCAGCATCCTTTGGGATCAGGTCAACCTGCTCCTCATAATGAATATCCATTCCCTCCTGTTCTAATTCCTGTGTTAAAGAACTTGGCGTTTTGTCATACCCGCTCACCTTAGCGCCTTTTGAATGAAAGTACCTGGCCAACGCACTCATTCCGATTCCGCCGATTCCGATAAAATAAATCGAGCTCACACCTTCATTTGATTTCTTCTTCTCAGTCATTCAAAAAAATGTTCATTGCTCAATGTTCCCTGCCTGCCGGCAGGCAGGAATTTTCAACGCTCATCTACTGACTATCGAGTAATGACTCTCGACTACCGACTTTTCATTAAGCCCCCGAAGGGGGGATTCATAAGGACAAATTGGACTCTTGGAACCCGTCAAATCACTTTACACTCACCCTTCCCCTCTCCCTTGCTTCTTCCGCGTTTGGCGGGATCGCAATGACGCAGAGAGGGTGTTGCCGTATCTCACTATTCAAATCAATTTCAAAATTTCTTCTGCTATTCTTGAATCGGCATCAGCTATTGCGAGACGGCCGATATTATTTTTCAACTCATATTGTTTTGCCTCATCTTTTGCCAGCTCGATGATCATCGGGATCACCTTATCCCTTGCTTCGCTGTCTTTCACAATCAATGCTGCGTTCTTATTAACCAGGCTCATCGCATTCACTGTTTGATGATCCTCTGCGGCATAGGGAAATGGCACAAACAATGTTGGTTTTTTCATCACACATAACTCAGCAATCGCAATGGCGCCGGCTCGTGATATCACTATGTCTGCAGCCGCATAAGCATCTTCCATCTTTGTAATAAAATCATTTACCCAAACGCCTGGTTTTGCTGCCGCCCTGTCCCTCGCTTTTGCCAGGTAAAGCTTACCTGTTTGCCAGATCAACTGGAGTCCGGCATGCAACAACTCATCAAGATGTGCATCAACAGCTTCATTGATCGCTTTGGCACCAAGACTTCCACCAACTACAAAAACTGTTTTTCTTCCTTCATGTAACTGAAAAAATTTTAGCCCATCAGCTTTCGAAACGGTTGATTGAGAAATGGAGGCTCTCACTGGATTTCCGGTGATCACAATTCTTTCTTTTGGAAAAAATTTTTCCATCCCTTCATAAGCCACGCAAACTCTTTTGGCTTTCTTTCCAAGGATCATATTCGTTTTCCCCGCAAAGGAGTTTTGTTCCTGGATCACGGTTGGAATATTTCTCTGTTGCGCCAGCTGCAACATGGGAAAGCTTGCATACCCTCCTACACCAACAACCGCATGAGGCTTGAACTCGCTCATGATCTTCCTTGCCTGGAAATAACTTTTAATGATCTTGAAAGGCAAACCGATATTCTTTATCAAAGAGCTCCTGTTGAAACCCGCGATATCCAATCCAAGGATCTTATAGCCTGCCTGTGGTACTTTTTCCATTTCCATCCTTCCCTTTGCGCCGACAAATAATATTTCAATCGAACTGTCTTTTTTCTTTAAAGCATTAGCAATTGCTATTGCCGGGAAAATATGTCCGCCTGTTCCGCCTCCTGCTATTATGATTCGTCTGCTCATTCGATGGCGTATTA
>DASTIZ010000322.1:0-4852 GCA_035717045.1 Chitinophagaceae bacterium | reverse complement strand
TTGCTGATGTGAATTGAATAATTCCAATTGCATAAACAAAAAGTCCGGCACCAATATGCAAGGCAAACCATAAACGATTATTCAGCCAGGTGTTTCCTGAATAAGGCGGAAATCCCTGCATCGTGTATTCCCACACATTCGGAATGTACCGGTATAAGAAATAACCAAAGAAAGCAAGCCAAAAGATCAATATTAAAATTCTTTTCATCATTGAGTTCATAATCTTAAAAACCATTCTTTAACTCTTTCTGCACAACAAATCTTCTGAAAAAAAGAAAATTATTCGGGTCCTTTACTTTTCTATCATTGTCTTCTTTCATTTCTTCCGGAGAAAACTGTGTTACATTACATTTCATAGCTTCAGGTTTCCCAGTGAATCTCCTTCAGGAATTTTTGTTCCTCTTGTATCATATTTTCCATCAGGAGCAATGATGAACTGTACTTTATAACCCTGCTTAGCATATTTTATCAGCACCTCTGCAACTGCCATTTCATCATCCGGATGAGGAAAGATAGCCAACAGGGTTTTGTTGTTCTGGCCAACGAGTTTGCCTGAAGACAGTAATACAAGAAGTGAGATAAAGTATTTCATAATGTGTTAATTTATTTTATCAAACCGGTGATGCATCAGTCAGGAATGGTCCGGGAGAATTTTTATTGTTGAAAGGTTTCAACAGGCTGTCAAGATAGTTAAGGAGTTTAGGATCAGATTGAGAATAAGTGTATATGCTAAAAATTAAAGGCAGGTGCACCAATAATATTTTTCTCATAATTTATCTTTTAAGAATTGCCGGGTAAATAAAATCCGGGTATAGTTCGTCAGACTGCTTCCTGATATCACGACTATTATAGTTCCCTGCCGTCGCAATCAGAACAAGGTCCGATTCTTTATCGATAGTGATTATTTGTCCGCCGTTACCATTTCCCTGTATCACCGGAGATTTGCCTGCACTGCGGTAAGTATAAAGCCAGATCTGGTAACTATAGCCCACCTTACTGATCGGGCCACCAGTGTATGGCGTGGATAGCTGCTCTTTTGATAATTGAGTTATTGCGTTTGAAGTGATCACTTGCTTATTGTTCCATTTTCCACCATTCAAATACAGCAAACCAAATTTTGCCATATCTCTTGAACGAAGTCGCAAGCCGGAAGCTGTGATCGGGATACCATCCCTCCTTTTGACCCAGGCAAAATCTGTGATACCCAGTGGTTGAAATAAATTTTTAACAGCAAACCGGTCAATTGACATTCCTGTTGTTCTTTCAACGATAACTGCAAGGGTATGTGTACATCCTGCACTATAATTGAATTTAGTTCCGGGCTTATCCACTAACCGCTGGCTTAGAAAAAATTCTACCGGGTCTTTTGATCTATCCATTCTTGTTTCGCTATTGCTTGAATCCATGTAAGAAATGTGCTCGTTCCAATCCAGTCCGCTGCTCATGGTTAACAAATGCCTGATCGTGATTTCTCTTTTCATGCCCGTATCATGCTTTGCATATTCCGGAAAGAAGTCAAATACTCTTTGATCGGGGCTTTTTATTTTACTCTGGTCCATTGCGATCATTACGCAAGCCCCCACAAATGATTTAGTAACGCTTCGAAGATCATGCAGGCTATCACGATGATGATCAATAAACCCAGTTCTGCCTCGTGCGCGAACCTGGTCATAGCCCGGGAAATAATTTTCGTACACCAATTTGTTATTGCGAAGGATCAGGACACTATGAATATTGGGATAATTTCCATTGATGATTGAATCCGTCATCTGTTGAATGATCTTTTCATCTAAACCCACTTCTTTTAAAGTAGCCGTTTGTATTCCATCTTTTAATTGCGCTGGCTTTTTATATGGAGTAGCTGCTTGTATGAGTGCTTGTGCCTGGTATCGGCTTATGTGGTCACGAATGGCATTGACAACTGTATCGGGTTGAAATCTGGCAATATGATGACCACTGTTTGAAATGATCCGATGCTCAAGGTTCGGTCTCTTCTTTGCCCACTTTACCAATTCCTCTACCCATACGCGGTTCATAGGATTTGTTGTATCACGATCCTGGCCGCCATCAGCTTTTCCCGCAGCGATCAATAAAGTCGTTGGAGTAGCATGCAATGGGTCTGATCTTCTTCCCTGGTTCATACTTGAATCATACATCCGCATCTCTTCACGTTCACCGGGGCGGGTTTTGCTTGCCAGTATTTCCTTCACATATTTCTCATCTTCCTTCATCACTTCTGGAAACTCTTTTTCCAAACGGGCATACACTTCTTCGGGTGCCGGATCAACCAATACCATTCCTTTAACATCAGCCGGATAAAGACCCGCAAATACTCTTACTAATGAGCCACCATACGACCAACCAGCAATTATATACGGGGGATAGATGTTGGCTTTCAACAATGCCTCTTTCAATTCTGTTGCAATAGTTATCGCATCTCTTGGTGATGAACATGTATCGGAATTTAAATAACCGGGGCGATCATAAGAAACAACTCTGGCTGAATTGGCGATTTTGGGTTGAACCAATTGCCATGTCCGATGATTAGAGCCCCCGCCTGCTTCCAAAATCACCGTTGGTTTACCAACTCCGGATGAGTATAGCGTCATAACATGATCATGCACTTTTACTTTTATTGTATCCGTTTGCTGCGCAATGATTGCCAAGGAAAAAAAGCAAACAGATATGACAACTAAGCTATATTTTCTCATTTAACAGCAATTCAATTATTATGAAGATGTTGTTTTTCTCAAGAGCAATCTTTTCCAATAAGTCAATTGTCGCCATATGTTTTTGAGATCGTTTAGCTTTTTATACTAACATCGGTAACTTCTTTTACCGGCATATCTTCACTGGCGGGGACTTCTTCCAGTAATTTATCGCCGGGGGTTTTATCCATACCTGCAAACAAGTGACGGCCCAATAACAACCCCAGTAGCAATACGACAATTGAAATATAACCGACCCATTCATACCGGTAAAGCTTACCAGCACTGTCTTTTGTCACAATAAAACCAGCGATCAACGAAGCTGCCCCTGTACCCAATTGCTGTACGCTGCTGTTGAAGGTCATAAAGCTTCCTCTCTGTTCCTGCTTTACAACATTACTGATCATCGCTTGTGCCGTTACGGCCCGGCCGGTAGCCACAACAAACCAAATGGCAAAAAATAAAAGAACAACTGAAAATGGAAGCAGCGATGGAAGATTCGTGATGATCCAAACCATTATAAATGATAAAAACACCGCCCACGAGAACACCTTCAGCTTTCCCACTCTGTCAGATAATCTTCCTAATACCAGGGCCGCACCAAAAGAAGCAATGCCGCCAAAGAAATAGATTAAGGGTGTAATATCTCTTGAATAATTCTTGTTGAATTCGAGATACGGATTAATAAACGGTATGATGAGAAAATGTCCCATCATAACCAATGCAGAAAAAACAAGCGCCAGGCTTTGTTCGCGACTTCCAACAACGCTTAACAAAACATGAAACCGGTGTTTCGTATCATCTTTCGCTACAATATGGCTATCCATATTAGGAATGTATCTTATGACCAGGAGTACGATGACCACACCGATGGCGACTACAAAAATAAAAGGTGCATGCCAGCTGAATATGTTGGAAAGATACAATGCAAATGGAACACCAATGGTTGACGCAATGGCAAATGAACTCATCACGGCTCCCATTGCGGCACCTCGTCTTTCGTAGCCAAACAAGTCTGCAACGATCGATAAAACCTGGGCGCCAATCAATCCTCCAAACAGACCGGTCAATATTCTTGAGGCAAGCAATAAGCCATAGGTTGGAGAAGTACCACAGGCAAGTGTGCCAATCAAAAATCCTATATAGGCAAATACCAGCACTTTCTTCCTGTCATGGCTGTCCACAAAGAATGCAGCTATGAAACCCGAAAAAAAAGCAGTGATAGGATACGCCCCAACAAGAAAACTGAATTGCCTTGGCGTAATATCAAAAAAAGGCATCAGGTAATTACCTAAAGGCATCATGATCATGAAATCAAGTATATGGGTAAAGTTGATCGATGCCAGTAATACAATTAATATCCTTTCCTTTCTCGTCATATTTGAGGCCGGAAGATAAGAAGACTTAGCCTGCAAATGAGGGGAATCGTCCTTTTTTACCCAGACTTGCATTACCTTTAATGAGTACGCAACGCTAACAAGATTTTCTTGGACCCAGCTTATCATATTCAACTTTTTTTTATCATCCTCCTGTTGATACTATTGGGATATTACCTGGCGCCGGCCGGTTTCTCCTATTGGTACTTTTATATCTTCAAAAAAAAAGAATGGGACAAAAAACATATTCAAAAGCGTTACCCCGACCGGCGGTCAATCAGCCGCGAGATAAAATGGTCGCTGGTTTCGGTGCTGATCATATCGGTGATGGTGCATATTCTTTATATCAGCATACAAAAGGGGCAAACCAGGATGTATTTTTCAATAAAAGAATATGGATGGCTATATCTGATCGGCAGCAGCGTACTTAGTATCGTAGCTTATGACACTTATTTTTACTGGCTTCATCGTTTTATGCATTTGAAAAAAGTTTTTCCCTGGATACATAAAACCCATCACCTTTCCCACACCCCATCCCCATGGGCAATCCTTGCCTTTGATCCCCTGGAAACCATCCTTGAATTCGCTATTTACCCGATATTGATCTTTTTATTCCCCCTGCATCCTGTGGCCGTTGGCATTTTTGCTTTTTACAATATTGTCTTAAATACTGCCGGGCATATCGGGTTTGAGATAGTGCCAAGATCATTCTTCAAACATCCATTATTGAAATTCGGGCTTACCGTTACGCATCACGACATGCACCAC
>DASTIZ010000321.1:0-3919 GCA_035717045.1 Chitinophagaceae bacterium | reverse complement strand
AAAAAAATAACAAATGAAAAAAACCATTTTATTATTGACGGCGCTTGGTGTATTGGCTGCATGCGGCGGCGGCGGTGAAAAAAAAGATGATTCGAAAACTGCAGATCCCAAAAAGAGTGAGACAACGGAAAATGATATTTCAAACAATCCGGATTATCAAAAGGGGATTGCCATAGTAGCAAAAAGTGATTGCGCAACCTGTCACATGATCGATGAAAAGAACATTGGCCCCGCTTGGAGAGATGTAGCAAACAAGTATGCAGGCCAGGATACTGCGGTAAGATATCTGGCAAAAAAAATCATCGACGGTGGGTCCGGCGTTTGGGGCACTGTGCCGATGGCTGCACACCCGACATTCACCCAGGAGGAAGCCGAAACCGTCGCCAGATATGTGCTGCTATTAAAAAATAAGTAAATTACAATACCCATGAAGGAAGTCTTGGTTATGATAGCTGCCATATCACTTATGGCTTGTAATAACAGTTCTTCAGACAAAAAAGATGAAATCGTGCCTGTAACAGATTCTAATCCTCTTCTTAC
This sequence comes from Chitinophagaceae bacterium, assembly GCA_035717045.1. Lineage (GTDB taxonomy): Bacteria > Bacteroidota > Bacteroidia > Chitinophagales > Chitinophagaceae > VBAS01. The sequence goes on along the minus strand of DASTIZ010000321.1, from coordinate 3,379 downwards.
AGATGAGGAGCAAAAGGAAGGTTGGAAATTATTATTTGACGGTACCGCAATAACCGGTTGGCATAACTATGGGGGAGGTCCGGTAGGCAGCCAGTGGAAAGTGGAGAATGCTGCCTTAAAATTTGCTGGGTCCGAAAAGAAGGATACCATTGCCCAGGATATTGTCACGGATGAGGAGTATGAGAATTTTCATCTTAAGCTGGAATGGAAAGTAGATACCGGTGCGAACAGCGGCATTATGTTTTACGTAGCAGAAGACACGGCGTATAAAAGACCATACTGGACAGGTCCCGAAATGCAGGTATTGGACAATGAAAGACATCCCGATTCGAAAATACTGAAGCATCGGGCAGGTGATCTGTATGACCTGATCAGTTGCAGTAAAGAGACTGTAAGACCGGCGCTGGAATGGAACCAGGCAGAAATAAAAGCGGTAAATGGCAAGCTTGATTTTTGGTTAAATGGTGAAAATGTGGTGTCCACTCAAATGTGGGATGATAACTGGAACAAAATGATCGCGGCAAGTAAATTCAAGGAGTGGCCCGGCTTTGGCACGTTTAAAAAAGGACGGATCTGTCTACAGGATCATGGAGATAACGTTTGGTTCAGAAATATTAAGATTAAAAGACTGTAAGTATATAGTGAAGCTTAATATTATTGATATTTATTATTGATTATTGATTATTGAATACTCTGGTAATGTTAAGAAAGCTGTATAAAGGAGTTCTTCAGCCGGTAAATAATAATCAATAATAAATAATCAGTAATAATTTATTCAACTTAACACACCTTTTATATCACCAGCAGGTTTTTATTTCCCCATTTTGAAAATCCATTTATTGTTTATAGCTTTTACCAACCAAAACTAACTGTTATGAACACCGATTTTCTTTCAAACGTCAACTGGCTGGCGGTTTTAGTGGCCACAGTGGCTTATTTCGTAATTGGAGCCTTGTGGTATTCAAAAGCTTTATTCGGTACTACCTGGGCCAGGCTTGTCAATGTCGACATGAACAACCCCGAACTGAAAAAGGGTATGGGTGGAATGATGGTAGCTACTTTTATCCTGATGGCGGTTGTGAGCTTTGGATTAGAAGTATTGATCCTTAAAATGGGCTTCGCTCAGGAGTTTACGTTTGGTATTAAGCTGGGCTTATTGACTGGTCTTGCATTTGCCACCACGGCGGTCAGTATTAATTATGTTTATGAACGACGACCGACCAACCTTTATCTCATTAACAATGGATATCATGTTATCGGCCATATAGTCGTTGCGACCATTCTCGTTTTATGGAGATGACCCTTCTCAATTGCTAAATTGATAAATGGTTTAATTGTAATTCGATCACCATTCAACAATCTAACCAATTAACCATTAAACCATTAAACGTTTCTCAGTCAAGCTTTGTGATCTTAAGTGTATTGGTAGGTATATGCAAATGAACCGGTGTACTACCTGTACTAACGGCGACATCCCCGCTTTTTAAAAAGCCTCTTTCCTTCAGTATTTCTATTTGGTCAAAAATGATATCATCGAGACTTTCTTCTTCATCATAAAAGAATGCCCTTACGCCCCAGCTCAGGCTTAGTTGATTCACCAGGGTTTTTTCTTTTGTGAAAATGAAAAGGGGTGCTTTGGGCCGGTAGCTGCTGAGCATAAAACCGGTGTACCCACTTTGCGTCATGCCGATCAGGGCCTGTGCATGCACATCGGTAGCCAGCTTACACGCATTATAACAAATTGCATCACTTAAAAAGGATGGTGAATGCGGTTGTGGTATGAGTTCATCTTCGAGATTGTAATTATAATCCGTTTTTTCAACTTCTTCGATGATCTTCTTCATCGTCTCCACGACTAAGGTCGGATGCGCGCCGGTAGCGGTCTCTCCGCTTAACATCACGGCATCGGCTCCCTCCAGTACCGCATTGGCCACATCGGTTATTTCACTTCGGTTTGGTTTTGTCCTCTCGATCATGCTTTCCATCATTTGCGTGGCCACGATCACCGGTTTTGCCCGGTGGATGCATTTTTTTACGATCTGTTTTTGAATCAAAGGGACTTTTTCGACCGGAAGTTCAACACCAAGATCGCCACGGGCTACCATGATGCCGTCGGATTCTACAATGATGTCACGGATATTCTCAATGGCTTCCGGTTTTTCGATCTTGGCGATGATCTTGGTTTTACTTTTCTTTTCATCCAGCTTATTTCGCAGAATGATCAGATCTTTTACATTTCTTACAAAGGATAATGCCACCCAATCTAATTTCTGTTCGATGACGAAGTCAAGGTCAGCAAGATCTTTATCAGTTAATGCCGGCAAGGTGATTTTGGTATCGGGAAGATTGATGCCTTTTTTAGAGGATAGGGCACCGCCAAGCGTAACCACCACCTTTACATCATTGTTTTTTTCTATACTAAGCACTTTTACTTCCAGCTTGCCATCGTCGATCAGAATGGTATTCCCGATCTTGACATCGCTGTGAAAATTTGGATACGATATGTAGATCTTTTCTTTGGTGCCGATCACTTTTTGATTGCTGAATGTGAGAATATCACCTTCCACAATTTCTATCTCACCATTCTCAATTTCTCCGACTCTCAATTTCGGGCCCTGCAGGTCGCCCAGCGTTGCAATGTTATAGGGTTCCGTCTTATTGATCTGCCGGATATACCCGATGATCTTTTCTTTATCTTCATTTGTGCCGTGGGAGAAATTTAAGCGAAAAACATTTACACCTGCTTTTACCAGTTCCAATAGTTTTTCATATGTATCACACGCAGGTCCCACGGTCGCTACGATCTTGGTCCGGTGAGTCGAATGCTGCACACCGGCTTCTACGTTCATATTTCGTTGGAAGTATTTTTCAGCCTTTTTGGTCATATGTTGATTTCTGGTTTCAAAATTTCTTGTTTCACTATCTGCGGTCCTTATGTTCTTAACCTTTGTGTTTACTACTGTTCAGGAATTTTATAAAATCAGCGGATAATATCCATGACTGATCCGGCAGCTTTCTGTACATTATTTTTAAATCGAAAATATTTTGAAACAATATTATTTCTGAAGCGTAATAACCCTCATTTGTAAACTCCATGCTTCTTTCCAAATTTCAGGTACTTAAAAAAATTTTATCGTTGCCAGGATTGATAGAAGTCTGGAAATCCAGAAATCAGAAATCCGGGAACTAGCTGGCCAATATCTTCACGATCCGCAACCATTCCTCGCTGATCTTTGCTTTGTTCTTCACGGCGTTTTCAAGCGGTATATAGTGCATTTTATTGTTCATGATCCCGACAAACACATTATGTCTTCCTTCTGTGAGACATTCAACAGCGTGATATCCCATGCGGCTTGCAATGAGCCTGTCAAGACATGAA
>DASTIZ010000320.1:0-8486 GCA_035717045.1 Chitinophagaceae bacterium | reverse complement strand
TGACTGGTCTTCCTTTTATGCCCAGTGCAGAATTATACCGTTAGTAAAAAGATTAGTGGATGAAGGGGCCATCTCTTTTAAAGACATGGAGACGGCTGAAACGCTGTGCAATAAACTTGAAAATATTTTCCCCCGTGAACCTGCCTCGTTATTACACGGGGATCTCTGGGCCGGTAATTACCTGGTCCATTCATCAGGCTATGCTGCTATATTTGACCCGGCCGTGTATTTCGGCCATCGTGAGATGGATATTGGAATGACAAGGTTATTTGGTGGCTTTGACCATGAATTTTATAATGTATATAATCAAACATATCCTTTAGAGAACGGTTGGGAACAACGACTACCCGTGGCACAGCTTTACCCGATTCTTGTTCACGCGGTCCTATTTGGCGGTCACTATTGTCGCCAGGCGATGGATATTGTAAAACGGTTTTGCTGAATTAAGCGCTATACTTTCACGGTGGTGTGGAGCTGTTCAGGAAGATCCTTCCGGCGTTGGTAAAAACTTTCAACTTGTATGGCGATTTCATTGATCACCTCCCTGGCGGTTTGCAGATAACTATTGCCACTCCGATGGACCATTAGGGATTCGCCATACAGATTCAACGTCATTTCACAAACATAATCAACACCGGCACTAATATGCTGATGACGTAAAACTACTTCCGCATCATCTATCTGGTTATCCCGATGGTAAAACTCCATCAATTTTTCCTTTATGAAGGAAATGACATACTCGGGCACTTCGCCTTGCGGGTTGTAGAATTCGATAGTCATAAAATCAAATTTTTAGTTGAACGTCAATCTTTAGCAATTTACCTCGCCAACAAGAACGTGGTCATGAGTGTTCTCAAACTCCGGAATGATACAAGTCAGCATTGACTGCCTTGGGTAATGAAAAATTGACACAGGAAACTGAAGTTTTTGCCCATCTGAAAATGAATGACACTATGTTTTGCCATTTAAACTGAAAATTTTTCCGTTTTGGCACAGGCGGCACAGTATTTCCTGTACCTTCGCCGTCCCAAAAATCCTGAGCTTGACAAAGGATTTGGTTATCTTCTAAAAACTTTAAAAATCAATACAACTATGGCTAAGAAGCTAAGTGTTACACCCCTCCATGACAGGGTGATCGTGAAGCCGGCTCCTGCAGAGGAGAAAACCGCCGGTGGCATCATTATTCCGGATACTGCGAAGGAGAAACCACAACGTGGCGTTGTGATCGCAGCTGGTCCTGGTAAAAAAGATGAACCCATGTCAGTAAAAGCTGGCGATACGGTTCTTTATGGCAAATATGCAGGTACTGAGATCCAGATCGACAACGATGATCTGCTGATCATGAGAGAGAGCGATATATTGGCGATTGTGTGATCCGATGTCTGAAGTCCGAAGTACGATGTCAGACCTTTTCATCAGACTTCCGACCTCCGACTTCATACTTCATTTCCTAAATTCTAAAACTTACAAATTAAAACAATATGGCAAAACAACTTTTCTTTAATACAGATGCCCGTAATAAGATGAAAAAGGGGGTGGATATACTTTCCAATGCAGTGAAAGTAACCCTTGGGCCAAAAGGACGCAATGTGGTCCTTGAGAAAAAATTTGGTGCACCTGGAATTACTAAAGATGGTGTTACCGTGGCAAAAGAAATTGAACTCGAAGATCCAATTGAGAACATGGGTGCTCAAATGGTAAAAGAGGTAGCCAGCAAGACTGCTGATGTGGCTGGTGACGGGACTACAACTGCAACTGTACTTGCCCAGTCTATCATTACTGAGGGTTTGAAAAACGTGGCAGCCGGCGCTAACCCCATGGATCTGAAAAGGGGTATTGAAAAAGCTGTAAGAGCTGTTGTTGATAATCTTGCTGCGCAATCTCAAAAAGTGGGTAACGACAGCAAAAAGATCGAGCAGGTGGCTTCTATCTCTGCTAACAATGATTCCGAGATTGGCAAGCTGATCGCTGAAGCAATGGGTAAAGTAACAAAAGATGGTGTCATCACAGTGGAAGAAGCCCGTGGTATTGAAACCGGTATCGAAGTGGTTGAAGGTATGCAATTCGATCGTGGTTACATTTCTCCATACTTTGTTACCAATAGTGAGAAAATGGAAGTTGAGCTCGAAAATCCTTATATCATGATCTATGATAAAAAGGTGAGTAACATGAAGGATATTCTTCATATCCTGGAGAAAGTTGCCCAGCAGGGGGCTCCTTTGTTGATCATCTCTGAAGACCTGGAAGGAGAAGCATTGGCTACATTAGTTGTCAATAAGCTTCGTGGCACATTAAAGGTGGCTGCCGTAAAAGCTCCGGGCTTTGGTGACCGCAGAAAAGAAATGTTGCAGGACATTGCTATCCTTACTGCCGGTCTTGTTATCAGCGAAGAGCAGGGGTATAAACTGGAAAATGCTGACCTTACTTATCTGGGTAAAGCAGAGAGAGTAGTGATTGACAAAGACAATACTACGATCGTGGGTGGTAAAGGGAAGAAATCTGACATTACAGCTCGTATTAACCAGATCAAAGCCCAGATCGAAGTAACGACCTCAGACTACGATAAGGAAAAGTTGCAGGAGCGTCTTGCAAAATTGAGTGGCGGTGTTGCCGTGTTACAGGTGGGTGCGGCTACTGAAATGGAAATGAAAGAAAAGAAAGACCGTGTTGATGATGCCTTGCACGCAACAAGAGCAGCTATCGAAGAAGGTATCGTTCCCGGCGGTGGTGTTGCTTACATCCGCGCTATGGATGCCTTAGATAAAACAAAAGGATCTAATGATGATGAGAATACTGGTGTAGCGATCGTAAAAAGAGCATTGGAAGAGCCGCTTCGCCAGATCGTGGAGAATGCCGGTATCGAGGGTTCTATCGTTGTTCAAAAAGTGAAAGAAGGAAAAGGAGATTTTGGTTTCAACGCAAGAACTGAGGAGTATGAAAAGCTGATCGCAGCCGGAGTTATCGACCCAACTAAAGTTACCCGTATCGCATTGGAAAATGCGGCTTCGATCGCAGGTATGTTGCTTACCACGGAATGTGTAATTGCTGACAAACCTAAGAAAGAAGAACCTGCTCATGCACATGGTGCTCCGGGTATGGGTGGAATGGATTATTAAGATGGTTTAGTTTCTAGTCAGGAGTCAATAGTCAATAGTCAATAGTTCGCGACAGACTAACGACTATCGACTAACGACTAAAGACTATCGATTAACCCTAACCTTCAAATGATAAACTATGAGATATTTAGTCGTTCGTTTGAAAGAAACAGTTGATAAACTAAAACGCTGGATGGATCAATGGAATAAGAATGATGATGATTACTTTGATCATCCATTCGCGATTCTTTAGAATGCTATCCCGTCTCGCCTTAGGCGCGACGGGATTTTTTATTTATTCAGTAAGAATGTATAACGGGTCAGCTCTCCCAGGTAATTTGTGAAGGTTTGTTGCAACTCCACCGAATTCGCAGTGATTTTTCCAAAGGTAAACTTCTGAACATTAAAACCGGCTGTTATTGTCAGCAATGTGTCGCCTGCCAGTATCCAGTTCCCGCCATTCATATTATAAAATATAGCGGTATTAACGACACATACATTGGAGTTTTCAATACAGCTAAAAACACCGCCTGTTTTAAATTCAATCAAATCGTCCAGTTCGCAGGGATCAAAAGTTGCGGAGGTTATATCGGCAGCTCCAGACCCCGGTGGAGTTTCGACGGTGAGCTTCTTGAGCTGCCATTGACCAGGTGTTAAGACCTCGGACGGCAAATAGTTTTTCTCAACTTTTTCTTTACTACACGATCCCATTATTAATAACAGGGTAGAAAGGGCAGCTAAGATTCTTTTCATAACCGGCAGTTGAAAATAAAGGTAGGCCATTGCCATAAGAGTAAACCGATTTCATTCTGCTTTTTTAAAGGCCTGATCTTTGCACAGCATTTTATAAAACCAATATGCTTCCAATTGGAGATGATAATTCCGATAGGCGTTTTGCCCCTCTTGTTAATTATGTATTGATTGCCATTAACGTGCTTGTTTTTGTTTTTTTGCAGGGAATGGGAACGAATGAAAAGTTCACCTATGCATTTTCTACGGTGCCGGCGGAGATACTTACCGGGAAAGATTTAGCCGGCGGCGTTTTGGAACCTACGCCTGTGCCTGTTTATTTTACGCTATTCACGTCCATGTTCATGCACGGCGGTTGGGCGCATCTTTTGGGAAACATGTTATTCCTATGGGTGTTTGGTGATAATATTGAAAATCGCATCGGCCATCTAAAATATCTTATTTTTTATCTCGTTTGTGGAATCATCGCCTCATTATGTCACGTTTTTCTGGCCGGGTCGGATTCGTTGATACCCAGTCTCGGCGCATCGGGAGCCATTTCAGGTGTGATGGGAGGCTATATGTTATTGTTCCCATCCAGAAGGGTTCGTGTAATGATGGGTCGCGGGATTGGTGAAGTGCCCGCATTTGTTGCACTCGGTATCTGGATAGTCTTTCAGATCATCAGCCAAATGGGGGTGCTGGGCGGTGACCAGGGCGGTGGCGGAGTGGCCTACGCAGCACATATTGGCGGATTTGTTGCGGGTTTATTGCTTATTAAATTGTTTGATATAGGAGCAAGAAAAGAAACCGTGATCAATAGATAAATGAGTGTATAATTAAATCTGGTTTCATCTCTCTAAAAACACACGATTACATTACCTTTGCGGCTTCAAAAAATTCGGGGGCAATCTGTGTCATCAGTGAGAAAAATTGGCTCACAGATCTCACAGGTTTTCACGGAAAAAGGTAACAATAATGATCAGTGTAAAAGATCTGAAACTGGCCTACGGCAAAAGAGTATTGTTTGAAGAAGTGAATCTCAATTTCACGAAAGGGAATTGCTATGGCGTGATCGGCGCCAACGGTGCCGGTAAGAGTACATTTTTAAAAATACTAAGCGGGGAAATTGAGCCTAACAAAGGAACCGTTGAAATAACGCCAGGTGAAAGACTGGCCGTATTAAAACAAAACCAGTTTGAGTTCGACGAGCAAACTGTATTGAATACGGTGATGATGGGACATACCAGGCTGTGGACCGTGATGAAAGAAAGAGAGGGGATATATGCGCTTGCTGACTTTTCTGAAGAAGACGGAATGCGGGCCGCGGAACTGGAAGCGGAGTTTGGCGAAATGGGCGGTTACACAGCCGATAGCGACGCGGCCACCTTATTGAGTGAATTAGGAGTAGGTGAGGAGTTTCATAATTCATTAATGAAAGACATTCCTTCAAACCTAAAGGTTCGGGTGTTGCTGGCGCAGGCATTGTTTGGTAACCCTGATATTCTTTTACTGGATGAGCCTACGAATGGTCTTGATATCGAAACGATCAGCTGGTTGGAGAATTTCCTGGCAGATTATGAAAATATCGTTTTAATTGTCAGCCACGACCGTCACTTTTTGGATGCAGTATGTACACATGTTGCCGATGTTGATCGCCAGAAAATAAAAATATTTACCGGTAACTACACTTTCTGGTACGAGTCTTCACAATTGATGGCGCGGCAGATCAACGATAAAAATAAGAAAGTAGAGGAGAAGAGACAGGCCCTACTTGATTTCATTGCACGGTTTTCTGCAAATGCTTCAAAAAGCCGCCAGGCGACATCCCGAAAGAAAGCATTGGAAAAATTAACCATTGAAGAAATAGAACCCAGCTACAGAAAATACCCCGGTATCATCTTTCAGCCACTTCGTGAAGTCGGGAACCAGATCCTGCACGTAGAAAAATTATCCAAATCAGTTGATGATCGTTTGCTTTTTAAGAATGTAACTTTTACGGTAAATAAAGGAGATAAGATCGCATTCCTGAGTCGTGACCCTTTAGCTATCACAAATTTTTTCGATATCGTTACCGGCGAAGAGACGGCTGACAGCGGTTCCTTTTCATGGGGATCAACCGTTACCCATGCCTATTTGCCAATAGAGAACAGCCAGTTTTTTGATAAGGAAATGAATTTAATGGATTGGTTACGTCAATGGGTTCCCGGTCATGTTAAAGATGTTGATGAACCATTCTTACGGGGATTTTTGGGTAAAATGCTATTTAGTGGCGATGATGTATTGAAAAAAACAACCGTGTTAAGTGGTGGTGAAAAAGTTCGGTGTATGATCAGCCGCATGATGTTACAGAATCCAAATGTTATTTTATTGGATCAGCCAACAAATCATCTCGATCTCGAAAGTATCCAGAGCTTCAATGAACAATGTACCGCTTTCAAGGGAATTGTCTTACTCACCAGCCATGACCATACATTCATGCAAACAGTTGCCAATCGCGTGATCGAGTTAACACCCAATGGCATTATTGATCGTTTAATGGAGTTTGATGAGTATTTGGAGGATGAGCGAGTAAAGAAGTTGAAGGAAGATTTGTATGGTCAAACTGTTTAATTGATTAATTGTTATTCAATGAACCATCCATTGAACAATTCAGCAATTCAGCAATTCAGCCAACCAGTCTAAGTTTCCTTATCTTCAACGCATGCCGCAGCCACCCGGTTTCCAGCGAACCATCGGATTGTCCACTGCTATATCTCTCGTTATTGCTACCGTTATTGGTTCAGGAATATTTATGCGACCCGCAGAAATGGCGGCCTTACTTGGTTCACCCATCCTGATCTTTGGTGTTTGGATAGTCTCCGGAGTTTTTACCATGCTTAGTGTAATGGTGCTGGCCGAAGTAGCCGCGATGCTTCCCGAAACGGGCGGCAACTATGCTTTTATGCGCCATATGTATGGTGACTTCTGGGCCTATCTGTTTGGATGGTCGGCTTTTGCGGTGGTGAATTGTGCGGGTACAGCGGGCATCGCATTTATTACCTCGCAATACATCGAATATTTCATTGAGCTGCCGCGTTTCTCCACAGCAGTTGAACAGTCTGTAGTATTTCATATTCCATTGGTCGGCGATATACTCCCCCTGGATGATTTCGGGGTTAAACTCCTTACTATTTTTATTATCTGCATTTTTACCTGGATAAGCTACCGCAGCACAAAAACGAGTGGGCTATTGATGAATGTTTTTTCCGCAGCCAAGGTTGCAGCCATTGTTTTATTGGTTGGTGGATTGTTTGCATCAGGAGAAGGTTCTATGTCGAACTTTGTTCAATCCTCTGCGGTAATTCAGCCGGCAGGCTTTGCTCTTGTCACAGCTGTTATAGCGGCCTGTAATGGGGCCCTGCAGGCTTATGATGGCTGTAATAACCTGCTAAATGTGACCGGGGAGATCAAAAACCCGGGTAAAAACATTCCGAGAAGCCTGTTTATTGGCTTGTCAGTTTGTATTGTAGTTTACCTGCTCGTTAACGCTGCGATGATCTATGTGCTGCCCGTAGACCAGATGGCGAAATCCTCATTAGTGGCCTCAGACGCAGCACAGGTAGCGTTTGGAGTTATCGGTGGCGGGCTCATTGCATTCTTGATTGCCTTTTCTGTGTTAGGGACCACGAGCTCGAATGTATTTACGCCCCCCAGAATGACATTTGCCATGGCCCGGGATAATTTATTTTTTAAGACGGCCGGCAAGATTCATCCCCGGTTCAATACGCCCGGGAATGCCTTAATGATCCATCTCGGGTTAATGATCGTAATGGTACTCAGTGGATCCTTTTTCATATTGGCCGATATGTACATCTTTATTGTCTGGACTTTCAACCTGATGCTAATGAGCGGGCTCTTTATTCTTCGAAAGAAAATGCCCGACAAAGAGAGACCTTACAAGGTTTGGGGCTATCCCTGGATACCAATTCTTGTCATCTTATTTAATGCTTTTTATCTTATCATAACGCTGGTCGATGACATCCAGAAATACCTGGAAGGGACATCCAGGTTAATGAATTCTGTATTTGGGATCGTGGTAACAGCCGCTGGTATTCCCCTTTACTATTACTTCAAATGGCGGTATGGCGGGAAGCAGGTTGCATAACCGGATTACTAATTTTCTCATTTTGAAAAAATAGTACATCTGTACTATGAAAAATCATTTTCCTTTTTATACATTAGACTTTCGAACCTGCGATCCGGTCCTATCAAACCCGTTAATCCTGCCGGGAAATACCGTATCCGACGACGGCAGGTATACTACCGATGTTTACAGTCGGTACATTCGGGCTGAACCAGAATCATCTACCAGAACAAGTTAAAGAACCCCGGGGACCACCGGGGTTTCTCATTACGAGGAATCCCGACGAAGTCGGGACGACGAAGCAATCTCCTCAAAGAGTTTAATATGAAACTATTTACACCTTTCTAAATAATCTTTGCGCCTTTAGGTGAAATCGTTAACAAAAGAATTTCTAATAATACCTTCCGATCAACGGGTGCTCTACGATATGCTTTTTTATCTGTGCAGGCTCAATGGTATTTTGTTTTCCATAAACAATCCTTCCACCCGGCTCAACGATCAATGTGTAGGGTAAAGCTCCCTGCCACTTGGGATCT
>DASTIZ010000319.1:0-10943 GCA_035717045.1 Chitinophagaceae bacterium | reverse complement strand
TTTTTCAGAACACTTATCGATAATTGTGAGATGGCGATGCACAAATCTTTTTTTCCATTGACTGCCCATCTTGCTGATCATCCAAAATTTGGTGAGATATGGCGGATCATTTATGAGGAGTACGAGTTAACAAGACAGTATTTATTCCGTGTCACGGGGAAATCCGAATTGATGGCAGATTACCCGATCGAGCAACAATCAATTCAAATGCGGGAGAGAATTGTATTGCCATTATTAACGATACAACAATATGCAATGATCCGGGTGAGGGAAATGGAAGAGGCATTGATCAACCCGCCAATAAAAGCAACGTATGAAAAGCTTGTGATGAGGTGTTCGTTTGGGATCATTAATGCGGGAAGAAACTCAGCCTAACCCCGGGAACCATTCCATTAGCAATATGACTCTGCTAAAGCCCCTTCCCGACGGGAAGGGGAGATAACTCAATTCTTGTTTGAATAATTTCAACTTAGCAAAAAGTGTTCTTCAATTGTTTAGATATATTCAATTGTAGAAGTGGAAGAGATGATGTTCGGAGTAGTGCAGCGAAGGGATGATGGGCCCTCCCCTTTGGGAAAGTGGGTTTAGAAGGGTCTTATTGGGAAATGACTCAAAAGTCTCGCCAACTGCTAATGTTACTCTTGAAGCTATCATTGATCAAAAAGGATTTTAATCACAGGATTTTTTCAGACTAAGTTCCCCCAACGGGGGACAGGGGGCCGGAGTGGTAAAAAGGCCCCCCGTAGAAACGGACGGCCTCAACGATTGCTTGCCATATGAAAAGAGATGTAATGAATTCGCCGGCTGGCTAAGTTCAGGTTTCTATGTCTTACACATAAACAAGCAACGTTATCTTTTCATTATTTAAAATGAATAGACAGCGGCCAACAAAAAGTTCACTGCCGATTTTTTTGCTGAACCGTCTTTATCTGAAAATATTTCCTCGCTTGCATTGTCGATCCTGAATTCAGGAATGAAGGTAAACCCGCCTGCTTTGAAGTTTGCCGATAAAGTAGTTGCAAACATTTTGCAGCCATCGGGTGCCATTAGAAGCTTTAAATGGTTTTTGTCATCGAAGTATTCGCCCCGCAGCGTCAACCCAAACCAGGGCTGTGAATCAAGATTCAGGTATAAAGCAGAACCCCACCAGCTTTGCCCATCAATATTTTTTGCACCATCCCAAAATTGCGTACTGTTTACGGTTCCATTGAATCCGATGTTGAATTTATCGCTCAGCTTAGCAGTGAGCACGGCATCAAACTGGTTCACTCTTGAAGTGTCCGGGTTCTTTCCCCCCACATAGTTCAGGTAAATTTTTACATTATCGCTTGCAGCAAGACTGTATTGCGCGATGACAAATTTTTTGTTGATATAACCATCCGGCGCAATGCGGAAATCAGTGGCATTGGAGGCACCGATCATAAATCCATGTTTACCTTTTGTGATGTCAGCTTTAACACCGGTATGCGAGAATGGGCCATTGGTGAACATATAACTCATGCTATAGTTACGATTTAATTGAGGATCGAGCAGTTCATAGCCAACATGCGTGGCCCATGAACCAGCACTGAATTTGATCCAATCAGCCGGTGCGTAAGTAACATATAATTGTTTTATTGCCTGGGTAATTCCCTCGTCAGTATAAGTAAATTCTTTTGCTCTCGGGCCAAAGCCAAGATCAAGAACGGCGCCGACTTTATTTCCTTTGTGTTCAAATTTTACACTGGCCATACCCAGTGAAAAATTATTATGAGTGCCGGTAAAGCTCGTGTACGTGTTTGCTTTTGATTTTGCAAAATCATACTTGTAATAAACATCAGCAGAACCTGTAATAGAAAAAGTTGGTTTTGGTTCCTCTGCTACTTCGGTCGGTGACGCAACAGTATCTGTTGGGGCCGACGCTATTTGAGCAGTTGTGAAAAGACCTAAGGTAATGGCAGCCAGGGCCACGAAAAATTTCCGTAACATTGTAATGATTTTAATTGTTATTTAAAATTGGTACAGCCCTGAACTTTGCCAGAAGTTCAATTATGGCTGTACCTTTTTCTTTGACTATTATTTCACCAGTTTTTCTGCGGGTGTTTCTTTCATTTCACCATTGTGGTGAACAAGCAGATGACCCTGCATGTACTTTTCATTGTGCTGGGTTTCATCAAGTCCCAATTCTTCTTCCATTTCGGAAACACGGATTGGCGCCATGAAGTTGATGACCTTGAAAATTGCCCAGGAAACAGCGAAGCTGTACAGTACAACGATGCCCATGGCTTTGAACTGGGTAAAGAAGAACCCGGGATTGCCATAGAACAAACCATTAGGACCTGCACTGTTTACTGCTGTACTTGCAAATACACCGGTAAGTAACATACCGACCATACCGCCCAGGCCATGACAGGGGAATACATCCAGTGTATCATCAAGTGTAGATTTTTGTTTGATAGCGACGGCAAAGTTGGAAACCAATGCAGCCACCAAACCCACAACAATACTTTGCGGGATCCCGACAAAGCCTGCTGCTGGTGTGATAGCGACCAATCCGACTACTGCGCCAATACAAAATCCGAGCACAGAAGGTTTCTTTCCCTTGATAACATCAAAGAACATCCAGGTAAGACCGGCAGCTGACGCTGCAGTGGTCGTGGTACCAAAAGCATTTACCGCTAAGCTGGATGCACCAACTGCCGAACCTGCGTTGAAACCAAACCAGCCAAACCACAATAAACCTGTTCCGATCAATACATATGGAACATTGGCTGGTGGGATCTCGCGGTTCTCAGCATGTGATTTTCTTCTTTTCAATACCATGGCTCCGGCCAATGCTGCACAACCTGCTGTGATGTGAACGACTGTACCACCGGCAAAATCAAATGCTCCCATTTTTGCAAGGAATCCTTCCGGGTGCCAGCTCCAATGCGCAACAGGTGCATACACTAATAAGGAGAATAAAACTATAAAGAGGATGTAGGATGTAAATCTTATTCTTTCAGCAACCGCTCCGACTACCAGACCCGGAGTGATGATCGCAAACATCAATTGGAATAATGAAAACAGCGTAAGCGGAATCGTATTTGCCAGGGGCCATGCCGCGCCACCTTTTACTCCCTGGAAGAATCCATATGTTGTTGGATTACCAATTAGTCCATTCAAGGATTCACCAAAAGCAAGACTGAATCCACAAACAACCCAAAGTACACCTACAATGCCAGCTGCAACTGTACTTTTGATCATTGTCGAGATCACGTTCTTCCTGTTAACCATGCCACCATAAAAGAAAGCCAGACCAGGGGTCATTAGGAATACGAGGGCCGTTGAGATCAGGACCCAGGCGATATCAGCACTGCTGTATTGCGGATCATTTTCACCAGGGACGTAATCAGGAACGGGTTTAATAAACATGGCAGCGATAGCCAGCGCCGCGAGTAACACGAAAGGCAAGATCTGCTTTGCGGTTTTCTTACTCATAATCGTTGTGTTTTAATTGTTAGATAATGTATGGCAGGCAGCCAAATTTAACTATCCATTCAACTAACACCTGTTCAAATAATACATAAAATATTTTTTAATGTGAAAAATATGAGGATAACTGGGGAAAGAAACTCCCAAAACGAAAAAGTCGCCGGATAGGCGACTTATTAAGTAATTTTTTAATTTATATGAGTTTTTGGATTTTAGATTTTAGATTTCGATTCGAACCGGGTCATGTATTAACTAGTAGACCCACATCCCTCCGTTCCAGTTGCGACTGACCAGCGGTCAGGAACTCATCAACTTTTCTTGCACATTCTCTCCCTTCACTAATCGCCCATACAACCAATGACTGGCCCCGGCGCATGTCACCTGCGGCAAAGACTTTATTAATATTCGTGCGGTATTCTTTTTCTGAAGCTCTTACATTTTTTCTTTCATCTAATTCTATATCGAGTTGCTGGAGCATTCCTTCATATTGTGGATTGGTAAAGCCCATTGCAAGCAATGCCAGTTCACAGGGAATCGTTCTTTCACTTCCTTCTCTTTCTACAAATGATGCCGGCTTTCCATCTTCCGTGATCTTCCATTCAAGATCCACGATCTTCAACGCTTTGAGATGTCCATTTTCATCACCAACAAATTCTTTTGTTGCGATGGCCCATTTTCTATCGGCGCCTTCTTCATGTGAGGAGGAAGTCTTTAACGTCATAGGGTATGACGGCCAGGGCATGAATGGTGTTCTGTCTTTCGGCGGCATCGGCAATAATTCAAATTGAGTTACTGAACGTGCTTTATGACGATTGCTCGTTCCAACGCAATCACTCCCTGTATCACCACCACCAATCACCACAACATTTTTATTTGTGGCTAAAATATCTTCATGATACATATTGCTCTCAACCCCGTCTCCATTTAGGGAGAGGGTTGGGGTGGGGGTCGGAGCGAGGTTCGCGTTTCTTTTGTTTTGTTGTTTCAAAAATTCCATGGCAAAGTGCACACCTTTCAATTGTCTCCCCGGGATATTCAGATCTCTGGGAACCGTTGAACCACCGGCCAGGACAATTGCATGGAATTCTCTTAACAGGTCATTCAGGTTTATATTCACACCAACATTGGCATTGCATTTAAAAACAATTCCTTCTTCTTCCATCAATTTTATTCTTCTGTCAACCACCCATTTCTCCAATTTGAAATCAGGAATGCCATAACGCAATAAACCACCCGGCCGGTCATCCCTTTCAAATACAGTTACAGTATGTCCCGCATAGTTGAGTTGGGTTGCTGCAGCTAATCCCGCAGGTCCACTTCCCACCACAGCTACTTTTTTTCCGCTGCGTTTGTTTATTTTCTTTGGCTGAACAAAATTCTTCTCAAATGCTATTTCAATGATATGTTTTTCGATTTCTTCAATTGTGATTGCCGGTTGATTAATACCAAGTACACAAGCGGTCTCGCAGGGAGCAGGACAAATTCTTCCGGTGAATTCAGGGAAATTGTTAGTTGAACTCAGAATGTCATAAGCTTCTTTCCAATCCTGCCTGTATACGGCGTCATTGAATTCAGGAATAACATTGCCTAATGGACATCCCTGGTGACAAAAAGGAATTCCGCAATTCATACAACGGCCAGCCTGCTGATTGAGTTTCTCATCAGTATAGCGGTTGATGAATTCATGATGATCATTCACTCTCTCTTCCACTGGTCTTTTGGAAGGAAGTTCCCTTGTAAATTCTAAAAATCCCGTTGGTTTACCCATCTGGTTCTGTTTATCATTTATTGTTTTTAGTTTTTGGTTAGTCGTTTTCTTAGCGACCCATCCCAACTCACTAAGCTTGTTATCGTCCTGCATTCGCCCCTCCGTAGGAGGGGATGTTTCCGATTGTTGTGGCTTGCAACCCACCCCAACTCACTAAACTTGTTATCGTCCTGCATTCGCCCCTCCAAGGAGGGGATGAACCCGATAGTCGATGTTTGCATCCTCTGCTCATCATAGATCAAAACTGTGTCTAATCATTTAGAGTCCTCGAAAAGCTGGGCTGTGCGTTGCATCCCCTCCTGTGGAGGGGCAGGGGTGGGTCTCCACACACAGGATTGTTTCACCGCTTTCTTGATCTCGGATTCATCAAAGCCTCTCTCTTCCTTTGTACATTCTCATTCACCCCATTCTTATTTTCATATTCGACTATCCATCTTTCAATCTCTCTAACAACCGCCTCGACCTTATTTATACAAAACATCGCATCAAATCTGATAAAAGTCACTCCCATTAATTCTAACCGGGCTTGTCTTATTTTATCCTTATACATCACTCTTTCATCTAAATGAGTAATGCCATCTATCTCCAAAGCCAGTAAAAGATCTTTACAATAAAAATCAACTATGTATTTTCCAATCGGTCTTTGCCTGTCAAAATCATAACCCATCAGTTGTCCATTCTTTAATTCATTCCACAACTTTACTTCTGAAAAAGTCATGGTCTTTCTTAGCTTTCTTGCGAGTTCTTTCAGCTTTGGGTTGTATGGTATGATTTGGCGTCTCATGACCCACCTCGAATTCCTGCAGTCGATGATGTCTCACAACCGCCCCTCCAGGGAGGGGATGCACCCCAAAGTAGTAAACTAAGTGGGCTTCAACCCATGCGATTCGAAACTATAAAGAACTTCCGATCCCGTTTTTTTCTCACAATCAAACCGTTTGTACCCTCCCCGATTTCCTTTACCAGTTGATGTCTCACATTTGCCCCTCCGGAGGAGGGGATGAACCCTATTGTCGATACTTATTCACAGGTATTCGAACTGTATCTGATTGATCAGGGTTTTCGATAAGCCGGGGTTGTGTGTGGCATCCCCTCCTTGGAAGGGTAGGGGTGGGTAAGAACCCTCTTATAATCCTTCGGAAACACCTTTACAAAGTACTGCAACTGGTTATTCAGATCTTCCAGTATGAACTTTGCAATCGTACTTCCTGTATATTCATAATGCTTCTGCAGCATGGTGAACAATTCATTCTTATCATTTACATCACAGGGATCAAGATCCACCATCTCCTTGTTGCAGTTTATTCCAAACCTTCCTTTCACATCATAGACATACGCAATACCACCACTCATACCGGCTGCGAAGTTTCGTCCGGTATCACCAAGCACAACCACACGACCACCGGTCATATACTCACAACCATGATCACCTACCGATTCAACAACTACATTAGCCCCGGAATTACGGACACAGAAACGTTCGCCCGCTTTGCCACGGATAAATGCTTCACCACTTGTTGCTCCATAAAAAGCGACATTACCAATGATAATGTTATCTTCCGGAGTATAGGTAGCAGTCTTGGGAGGATATATGATCAAACGGGCACCACTCAATCCTTTACCACAATAATCATTGGCGTCACCTTCCAGCTCGAGAGTAATTCCTTTTGTATTGAATGCACCAAAACTTTGTCCTGCCGTTCCTGTGAATTTAAAATGAATCGTGTCATCAGGCAATCCTTCACCGCGATGCACTTTTGTTATTTCATTTGATAAAATAGTTCCCACAGTACGATCCGTATTCTTTATCAAAAACTCTTTTTTCACTTTTGTCCCGAGATCTATCGGGAATTCCTGTATGGCAGGCTTTGCAGCTTCTAATAATTTCCAGTCAAGCACATCGGTAAGAAGATGATCCTGCTCGTCTGCACAATATAACGGAGTATACGGTGATGCAGGCTCTTTATACAAAATAGGAGAGAGATCAAGCTTTTTGAATTTCCAATGATTGATATTCTCTTTCACCTGTAAACAATCAACCTGTCCAACCATTTCATTTACTGTTCTGAAACCAAGATCAGCCATTATCTCTCTTAATTCCTGAACCATGAAACGAAAAAAATTCACCACATGATCAGCATTGCCTGCAAATCTTTTCCTCAATTCAGGATCCTGTGTAGCCACACCAACCGGGCAGGTATTCATATGACACTTCCGCATCAGGATGCAGCCTTCAACAACAAGCGCAGCAGTAGCAACACCCCATTCTTCCGCACCAAGCAATGCTGCAATAGCAATATCTCTTCCTGTTTTCATTTGTCCATCGGCCTGCACAACAACACGACTTCTTAGTTTGTTTCTCACCAATGTCTGGTGTGTTTCTGCCAAACCCAGTTCCCATGGTAAACCAGCATGACGGATCGATGAAACAGGTGATGCTCCCGTACCGCCATCATGTCCACTGATCAAAACCACATCTGCTTTTGCTTTTGTGACACCCGCAGCGATAGTTCCCACACCCGCTTTACTTACCAGCTTTACATTTATTCTTGCCTTGCGATTTGAATTCTTCAAATCAAATATCAATTGTGCCAGGTCCTCGATTGAATAAATATCATGATGAGGTGGGGGTGAGATCAAACCAACACCCGGCGTGCTATGTCTTGTCTTACCGATCCACTCATCTACTTTGTGCCCGGGTAATTGTCCACCTTCACCGGGCTTGGCGCCCTGCGCCATTTTAATTTGGAGTTCATCTGCTTCAGTGAGATATAAACTCGTGACCCCAAATCTTGCACTCGCCACTTGTTTGATCGCACTACGCATTGAATCACCATTTTCCAATGGAGTATATCTTCTTTCATCTTCACCACCTTCACCCGTGTTGCTTTTACCGCCGAGACGGTTCATGGCGATTGCCAATGTTGTATGTGCTTCCCACGAAATGGAACCAAAACTCATTGCGCCCGTGGCAAAACGTTTATAAATATTTTCTGCCGGTTCTACTTCATCAATTGGAATTGAATTACGATTGCGTTTGAACTCAAACAAGCTTCTCAACGTAACTGCTTTTTCGCTTTGGTCATTAACTGCCTTTGAATATTTTTTGAATGTATTATAGTCATTCATCCTTGTGCTGTACTGCAATAAGTGCACAGTAGTGGGATTGAATAAATGATGTTCTCCTTTACGCTTCCATTGATACACGCCACCGGCAGGCAAGCGATCAACCGGTACATCTTTTTTACTAAAAGCAAAGAAATGTTTTACCAATGCTTCCTTTGCGATCTCTTCTAATCCGATACCCTGGATACGACTCACCGCACCGGTAAAATATTTATCAACCACATCCTGGTTAATACCCAGTATCTCCATGATCTGTGCTCCCTGGTACGATTGCAATGTCGAGATACCCATCTTTGAGAATACTTTCAGCAATCCATCATTTACTGCCTTGATATAATTTTTCCGCAACTCATCCCAGCTTAGTTCAGTTTTTAATGAACCATTTGCTTTCATGTTCCGGATGCTTGCTAATGCCAGATAAGGATTGATCGCTGTTGCACCAAATGCCAGCAAACAGGCAAAATGATGCACTTCCCAAACATCACCGGCTTCTACCACAATTCCTACCTCTCCCCGCAAACCTTTTTTAATTAAGTGATGATGCACGGCAGCGGTTGCGAGCAACGAAGGAATATTTGCATGTTCACTGTCCAGTGCCCTGTCGCAAAGGATCAGCACTTCAAATCCATCATGCACGGCATCTTCAGCATAACGGCACAAACGGTCGAGGCCATGTTTTAATGCGTCGGGATGACCATTGGCCCGGAAATAAGTTTGTAATGTTTTTGCCTGGAAGATGCCGGTATCGATACTTCTTATCTTTTCAAGTTCTTTACTGCTCAGCACAGGATGTTTCAATGCTACGGTATGACAATGCATCGGGTCCTCATCCAGGAGATTACCGTTGTTTCCCACAAAAGTGGAAAGACTCATCACCATCCGTTCACGTATCGGGTCGATCGGCGGATTGGTAACCTGTGCAAATAATTGTTTGAAATAAGAAGTGAGATGTTGCGGCTGATCACTTAGCACGGCCAATGGAACATCGGTACCCATAGAACCCACCGGTTCTTTACCTTCTATTGCCATTGGTTTTAATATCGCATCAATATCTTCTGTGGTATAGCCAAATGCTTTCTGGTATTTTAGAATTGATTCATCACTTAAGTGTGTAAAGGTGACGCGTGGCTCAGGCAATTCTTCCAGTCGGATCTTATATTGATTCAGCCAGTCGCCATACGGCTGTTTTGAACAGATCGATTGTTTCAGTTCTTCATCACTGATGATACGGCCCTGCTCCATATCCACTACAAACATTTTGCCCGGCTGCAATCTTCCTTTCTCGATGATCATTCCCGGGTCAACAGGCAATGTACCGGTTTCACTTGCCATGATCACACGGTCATCTTTAGTAACACAATACCGGGAAGGACGCAAACCATTTCTATCTAACGTAGCGCCGATCAGTTTTCCGTCCGTAAAAGAGATCGATGCCGGTCCATCCCATGGTTCCATGATCGAGGCATGGTATTCATAAAACGCTTTCTTTGTTGCATCCATCTGGTCATTGCCATCCCATGCTTCGGGTATCAGCATCATCATCACGTGTGGCAGGCTGCGACCAGTCATGGTCAGCAGCTCGATCATATTATCCAGGCAGGCAGAGTCCGACTGGTCATTGCTGACGATTGGCACCAGGATCTCCATTTCTTCTTTGGAGAAGAGTGGCGATACAAAACCCTGCTCACTTGTTTTTAACCAGTTCAGGTTTCCCTGGAGTGTATTGATCTCACCATTGTGCGCAATATAGCGGAACGGTTGTGCCAGCCGCCATGATGGAAATGTATTGGTAGCAAAACGGCTATGCACAAGTCCAAATGCACTCACCAATCTTTTATTACTGAGATCAGGAAAATACTGGCGCAACTGGTGACTGGTCAGTTGTCCTTTGTAGACAACTGTTTTATACGAAAGCGAAGCTATATAAAAACCGATCGCATCTTTTCTTACCGTGTTGAGGATCGTATGCGTTGCATATTTTTTCAGCACAAACAGTTTCCGTTCGAACTCATCAGGATGCTTGATATGATCGGGGCAGGCGATGAAGACATGTTCCATCTCCGGCTCCACGCTGAGTGCAGTTGGTCCAATACCTTCGGGGTTAACCGGTACTTTGCGGTAGCATAAGATTTCGAGACCGAGTTTTTCAGCAGAGCGGTTCAGGATATCGCGGCATTCTTCACGCAGGCGGATCTCTTTGGGAAAGAAGACCACACCAACAGCATAACGGCTATAGGCTGGGAGGTGAACGCCAAGTTTGAGGCATTCATCAAAGAAAAATTCATGAGGTGTTTGGATCATAATGCCGGCGCCATCACCGGTATTGGCTTCGCAGCCGCAGGCACCGCGGTGTTCCATATTTTCCAATACAGTGAGTGCATCAGCAATGTTGGAGAAACTCTTGTTGCCTTTGATGCTGGCGACAAAACCAATACCACATGCATCATGCTCAAAGCGGGGATTGTACAGACCTTTGTTGCTTGCGTTGCTTGCCATCGTTGAATGCTTGTTTAGTCCCGAGGCTGACAAAGTCGGCCGAAGGGATCTGGTTACGTCATCGCGAGCCGGCGACGAGGCCGAACTCCTCAACATTATC
>DASTIZ010000318.1:0-4427 GCA_035717045.1 Chitinophagaceae bacterium | reverse complement strand
TGAACATCAAGATCAGCAACTGTTAATAAAAAATTCCGCTCAAGGCGAATTGTGCAATTTTTTCCCCGTTAATTATCACAATTGTACGCTCTAAAAGGCATTGCATTTGTAGTAGGGATAGGTATGAAAAAACTCCTATTTATTCTGGCCATTCCAATTATTCTTTTCTCCTGCACTGAGAATACAGCTAATAGCCAGGAAAAAAAATCAGCGGATCAAAAAAATATTAGTACCCGGGACCTGAGCATTACAAAAGCAAATGCTTACAGCGACCTGTTCTTAGATACTGCACATGTATCAAACTTTATAACACAAAATAAGATAGCCGATTCCATTGCGCGAAGACTAAAAAGTTTTTACAACGCACGTAACTTTCAATTTGCGTGGTTCAGCAGCGATGGGTTGACTGAACAAGCCCGTGGCTTCTGGAACCTCCACGATTACGTGACCACATATGAAAAGGATTCATCGTTAAAAGATAAAAAACTGCAAAAGAAAATGGATCGTCTTATCGCAGAAGATGAACTGGCGGTAAGTACCTCAAAGGATTTTATAAATACCGAGCTTACGCTGACGCAGCATTTTATCACATACATGCTGAATAATTATGAAAAAGGCTATGTAAAGCGTAAGGAAATGGAGCGATTCGTGCCGCGGAAAAAAGAGAATGCTGTTGCGCTGGCCGATTCGCTGGTTAACAAGAAACACAAGGATGATAAGTATTTTGAAGATGTGAATGAATCGTACAAGCTGCTGAAAGAACATCTTGTCAGGTACCTGGACCTCGCGAAAAAAGGAGGGTGGCCACAGGTAACAGCTACAGTCGGTAAAAAATCTTTGAAAAAAGGAATGAGTTCCCCTGACATCGCGCACATTAAAAAAAGGCTGTTGGTTACCGGTGACCTTTCTGTTAATGACACCAGCCAGGTTTTCAATGATACTTTGGTGATGGCCGTTAAAAGCTTCCAGGCACGTCATGGATTCAATGAAACGGGAATAATCAGCGATTCATTGATAAAGGAAATGAACGTTCCGGTCGAAAAAAGGATTGAACAATTGCTCATGAACATGGATCGTATGCGCTGGCTGGCCAATAATCCCACCGGTAATCTCATCGTAGTTAATATTCCTGAGTTTGTTTTACATGTGTATGAGGGCAAACAAAAGATCTATGATATCGATGTAGTAGTTGGCAAAGAAGGGCACAATACCATGATGTTTAACGGGGATCTGAACCAGGTGGTATTTAGTCCATACTGGAATGTGCCGCCTAGTATTGTTGCCAAAGAAATTTTGCCGGCGATGGAAAAAAATCCGAATTACCTCGCGAAAGAAAATATGGAAGTAACAGGCGATGATGACGGACTTCCTGTTATTCGCCAAAGACCGGGGCCCGGCAATTCACTGGGAAAAGTAAAATTCTTATTCCCTAACAGTTTCAATATTTATTTGCATGACACTCCGGCCAAGAGTTTATTCAACAAGGATAAAAGAGCCTATAGTCATGGATGTATTCGTGTGAGAGAGCCTGAAAAATTGGCAAATTATGTATTGCGTAATCAGCCTGAATGGACCCCTGAAAAAATAAACGAAGCAATGAACAGTGGCGAAGAGAAGTACGTGAAAGTCAAGGACCCGATCCCGGTAGTGATCACTTATTACACGGCCTGGGTTGATGAGAGTGGACGATTGAATTTCAGGGAAGATATTTACGGGCATGATGCAAAGCTCGCACAAAAAATGTTTACACAGTCGGCTGTGTATGCAAATAAGTAGCCAGGCATCCGGATGTGCTGCTAACAACGCTGACCAATAGAAAGCTATTGGGTTGTTCCCTATTTTTGCCGAATGCATCTTATTGAGGTCACCAATTCACATCTTGCCAAAGAGTTTCTCCTTGTCAATGTTGAACTCAACAAAAATAATCCTGCATACATACGGCCTTTGGATAAGGACATTGAAGAAGTCTTTGATCCAAAAAAAAATAAAACCTTTCGTTCCGGTGATGCAATAAGATGGATATTAAAAGCTGATGATGGAAAACGAATTGGTAGAATCTCTGCATTTGTAAATAAAAAGTATAAGAACAAAGGTGATGATGTGGCCGTGGGCGGAATTGGCTTTTTTGATTGCATCAACGACCAGGCTGCCGCGGATATGTTATTTGATGTAGCCAGAAACTGGCTCTTACAAAAAGGAATGGAGGCAATGGATGGGCCCGTCAATTTTGGAGAAAGAGATCGCTGGTGGGGATTGGTCGTTAACGGCCATGATCTGCAGCCCATGTATTGTATGAATTTTAATCCGCCTTATTACCAGCAGCTTTTCGAGAACTATGGCTTCCGGAAGTTTTTTAACCAGATATGTTTTGCGATGAAGGCAAATGAAAAAGTGCATCCAAAATTCTATGATCGTCATGACGAATGTGAAAAGGATCCGAACTACAGCGCACTATATATAAAAAAAGATCAGCTGGAAAAATTCGCGAAAGATTTTACCATTGTGTACAATAAGGCATGGTCAGGACACGGCGGCATAAAACAACTGGAAGAAAGATTTGTGTTGAAGATGTTCAAAAGCATGAAGCCTGTATTAGATGAACGCATTTGCTGGTTTGCTTATTACAAGAATGAGCCGATCGGGATCTGGATTAATCTGCCCGATCTTAATCAATGGTTCAAGTATCTTGATGGAAAATTCGATCTTTTCCATAAGCTAAAGTTTCTTTGGATAAAGGCAACGAAAAAAAACCGGAAATTCACCGGGCTTGTTTTTGGCATTGTACCTGAGTTCCAGGGAAAAGGTGTGGATTCTTATATCATCATTGAAGGCGCCAAAGTAATCCAAAAATTAAAAAAAGAAAATGGGCAATATATATTGGGTGAGCCTATTTATGACTATTATGAAATGCAGTGGATCGGCGAATTCAATCCCAAGATGGTCAATGTTGCAGAAGCTCTGGGCACCTATCGTAGCCGCATCCTCACGACTTATCGGTATTTGTTTGACAGAACCAGGGAGTTTAAGCCGCATCCTATCCTGGTCTGAATCCTGAAGTTTAAACCGCAGGAGGAGATTGTGCAAAAACAAATATCACAACATTCAAAACTTCTTTATTATTGCAGTCCCTGACCGTCGGACATCATACTTCAGACTTCAGGCTAAGGGTCTATGGAAAAATTCATTGTTTCAGCAAGAAAGTACAGACCGCAGACTTTTGACACGGTAGTTGGACAATCGCATATTACTACAACTTTAAAAAATGCCATTAGGCATAATCAGCTTGCGCATGCCTTTCTGTTTTGCGGTCCAAGAGGTGTTGGCAAAACAACCTGTGCAAGAATTCTTGCCAAAACGATCAATTGCGAAAAGAAATCAAAAGACGGTGAAGCATGTAATAAGTGCCAATCCTGTATTTCATTCAATGAAGGAACGTCATTGAATATTCATGAACTTGATGCTGCAAGTAATAACTCCGTTGATGATATCAGGACGCTCGTTGACCAGGTTCGATTCGCACCACAGGCGGGGAAATACAAAGTGTATATTATTGACGAGGTTCACATGCTGAGTCCATCGGCCTTCAATGCATTCTTAAAGACCCTGGAAGAACCTCCCTCCTATGCCATTTTTATTTTAGCAACCACTGAAAAACATAAGATCCTTCCGACGATTTTAAGCCGTTGCCAGATTTTTGATTTCAAAAGGATCACCAATAATGATACAGTAGAGCATTTACATGAAATATGCGATAAGGAAGATATCAAGGCAGAAAAGGCAGCCTTACAGGTGATCGCTCAAAAAAGTGAAGGCTGTCTGCGCGATGCACTCAGTATTATGGATAAGATCGCGAGTTTTACGAATGGAGAAATCACCTACCAGAATACTCTTGAGCATTTGAACATCCTTGATGCAGACTATTACTTCAAACTGATGGAATGCATGTTGAACCAGGATCTTGCCGGCGCCATGCTGCTGTATGACGATATTAATAAGAAAGGGTTTGAAGGCGATCTTGTACTCAATGGTTTTGCCGAGTTCATTCGCAATCTCCTGGTATGTAAAGATGAAAAGGTCGCAGCGTTATTAGAAGCCGTTGATAGTTTTAGAGATAAATATATTTCAACTGCAAAAAATATTGCACCGTCCTTTCTTATCAGCGCATTAAATATTATAAATGAAGCTGAGATAAATTATAAAGCAGCACGAAACAAACGCCTGCACGTAGAGCTGGTCCTGATAAAACTTTGTTATCTCAGGCAAGCCATCGAAATAACGTCAGATACCGGCGGAATCACTAAAAAAAAAATAGTTGAGTCTGGTCTGTCGTTCAAGGTTGCCGCCATTCGGCCGTGGAAGGCACCAGTCAGCAGTCAGCAATCGGCAGCCAGCAGCCGCCAGTCGGCTCCCGATAGTTATCGGGACGG
>DASTIZ010000317.1:0-3979 GCA_035717045.1 Chitinophagaceae bacterium | reverse complement strand
CAATGAAGCGACCGAGGGATAGTTATTGAGGTTGTGATGTAGCGTGGGCGATCTGACGGGCAAAGTTAACGGAAACTACTATACAGATTTCGATCACCACAAATTAACCCGTGTATTTACCGTTTCTAAAGCTGGTGAAATCATAAGTTCAACAAAAAATGTTGCAATAAATATACCGCTGCCCCTGCGAGATAACCGATGAGTGCAAGCCAGGCAATTTTTTTCAGGTACCAGCCAAATTGAATTCTTTCCATTCCCATAGCCGCTACACCGGCCGCTGAGCCAATAATTAAAATGCTGCCGCCGGTTCCTGAACAATAGGCTAAAAACTCCCAAAAGAAATGATCGGTCGGATACTGTTCCATACTATACATTCCTTGTGCCGCTGCTACCAATGGCACATTGTCAACGATTGCGGAGAGCAATCCTATGATTATTGTGATGATGCTGATATTACCAATTGAATTGTCCAGCACTTCTGCAATCGAAACAAGAATTCCGGTTGATTCCAGCGCCGAAACAGCTAAAAGAATTCCCAGGAAAAATAAAATGCTTGGCGTATCAATCTTTCTCAAAGCATGATTCACCGAAAACAAACCTTTCTCCGCTTCATCCTTGCCGCTATGGACCATTTCTGTAAGCAGCCACATCATTCCAAGCCCAAAAACAATTCCCATGTACGGAGGCAGATGGGTTATCGTTTTAAATACCGGAACAAATAACAAACAGGCAAGTCCCGTCAGGAAAACCGTCTTTCTTTCGTTTGGAGTCGATCTTAATGAGTTCTCTTTCTGCTCCATGGGCGCAAGATTTCCCTTCATCCTGAAACTTATGAAAAGAGCAGCCACAAAAAAGCAAACCAGCGAAGGAACGAAGGTTTTGATAATAATATTGCCGGTAGTTACCTGGTTGCCGATCCAGAGCATAGTGGTCGTAACATCGCCAATGGGACTCCAGGCACCTCCCGCATTTGCAGCGATCACTATCAAACCTGCAAACATCAACCTCTCTTTGTGAGAAGGAATCACTTTTCGTAGCAACGAAACCATTACAATCGTTGTGGTCAAATTATCCAACACGGCTGACAGAAAAAAAGTGAGAAGGCCGACTATCCAAACTAATTTACGCTTACTGGTTGTTGTAATTCTTTGTGTGATCACTTCAAATCCATCGTGTGCATCTATTAATTCCACAATGACCATAGCTCCCAGCAAAAAGAATAGTATGCCGGCAATCTGCGAAAGATGATGAGCCAGCTCTTCTGAAATCAATTCCCTGTCATTTCCTAATAGTGCGTAGATAGTCCAGCATATCACACCCGTAAGCAGTGCAGAAGCCGCCTTATTGATTCTTAACGGATGTTCAAATGCAATGGCGAGATAGCCAGCAATAAAAACTATGATCAAAAAAGCAGTCATCAGGTTTAAAAATAAGGATTAGCTTTAAGAATATAAATTCGTTACATGAAATACATTTCATTTTTGCTGACGGCTGTTGTCCTGGCGGGCTGTAAACCTGCTGATGATAAGAACCACGTCGCTGATAGCCAAAGCAAAGAATATGCTTGGGCTTTATTACCATTCCAAAAAGCAGATGAGGTGAACCCTGTTTTACTACTGGATACAACTTCTACTTTTTATTGTCCCGTAAGAAAGGATACTGTACAATGGGAAGAAAAAGATGTTTTCAACCCGGCCGCGGTAGTGAGAAATGATACGGTATTTCTTTTATATAGAGCTGAAGATAGTATCGGGAAATTTGCAGGTACATCAAGAATCGGTTTAGCATGGAGCACAGATGGTTTGCATTTCACAAGGCATCCTGTACCGGTTTTATACCCGGATAATGATTCAGCCAGGATTTATGAATGGGAAGGCGGTTGTGAAGATCCCCGGATCGTTGAAGACGAGAAGGGAACTTATTACATGACCTATACCGCTTATGATGGTGATAAAGCAAGACTGCTGATCGCTTCATCAAAAGATCTTTATCATTGGACAAAACATGGATCAGTTTTTAAAAATGATACTTCCATGACCGACAAGTGGAGCAAATCAGGCGCAATTGTCTGCAAATACCAAAATGGAAAAGCAGTTGCTGTCAAAGTGCAGGGAAAGTATTGTATGTATTGGGGAGATACTGATATTTTTCTAGCCGTATCCGATGACCTGGTGAATTGGGTACCCGTAATTATTAGTGAAAAAGGGGAGACCGTATTTGGACCGAGGCCGAAGATGTTTGACAGCGACCTTGTAGAACCGGGTCCGCCGGCAATGTTTACCGATGAAGGGATCGTTCTGATTTATAATAGCCGAAATGCCAGGTCAAAAGGTGATACCAGTCTGGCAGATGGAACGTATGCTGCTTCGCAGATCCTTTTCGACAAAAATAATCCCACGAAGGTGATTGATAGAATGGATGCTTATTTTATGAAGCCTGATAGACCTTACGAGATCACCGGCCAGGTAAATCATGTTTGTTTTGCAGAGGGGTTGGTGAATTACAAAGGCAAATGGTTTTTGTATTATGGAACTGCTGATTCGAAGATTGCTGTAGCCGTTAAATAGTAATCAATAATTATTGATTAATAATTATTGATTATTGGAAGATTGTGTTCTTAAATTTGCAGCATGTCAATACAAGTGAAAAACCTCCTCAAGCTTTATGGTGAGCAAAAAGCGGTAAACAATATTTCCTTCACAGTCAACAGGGGTGAGATCGTTGGTTTTCTTGGACCCAATGGCGCCGGGAAATCCACAACCATGAAGATCATTACCGGTTACCTTCAACAAAGCGGTGGTGAGGCCTATGTTTGTGGCATCAATGTGGCCGACGATCCATTAGCAACAAAAAAGAAAATTGGTTATCTCCCTGAACTGAATGCACTGTATTATGATATGTTTGTGCGTGAGTATTTGGCGTTTGTAGCAGAAGTTCACCATGTGGAAAAGGCAAAATCAAAAATTGAAAGTGTGATTTCTCTTACCGGTTTAACCGTTGAAAGCAAAAAAAAGATCGGGCAATTATCAAAAGGATATAAACAACGGGTTGGATTGGCTGCGGCGCTGATTCATGATCCGGAAGTATTAATATTGGATGAACCCACTTCGGGTCTTGATCCGAACCAGATCATAGAAATAAGAGAGGTGATAAAGAACCAGGGTAAGGATAAAACGGTTCTTTTCTCATCCCATATTTTACAAGAGGTGGAAGCTATGTGTGACAGGGTGATCATTATCAATAAAGGTGAGATCGTGGCAAATGATAAGTTAAGCAATCTTAAAAGAGGAAATGAAGGCAGTCATGTCGTGATCGTACAATTCAAAGAGCCGGTTGACAAACATTTGTTGGAATCAATTAACCATGTAACAGCGGCCGATGAGACATCGCCAATGAACTTTAAACTCCGGACCCCAAACCCCGAAGCAGTGCGCAAACAAATTCTTGAACTCTCATTGCAGCATAATCTCAACATCGTTTCTTTGCAAAGCGAAAGCCAAAGCCTGGAAGATATCTTCAGGGCACTTACGCAAAAAGCTGAGTAGCCCTTTGCTTTGCCCCGGCGTAACAAAGAAGCTACCAGCAACGTTGAATAGCGAACCGGACGTACAAGAGTGCGACGCAAGGAACGCTTGATAGTAATGGTTGAGCTAAGCCCGTAGTAAAAAACTTTATTGAGGAGTTTGCTTCGGCTTTGCCTCACAACAAAAAAACATAAACGATAACCCAGTCATGAGTTACATTTCAGAAATTTTTGCAAGACAGATCTTAGATTCAAGAGGCAATCCAACTATTGAAGTAGATGTGTTAACGGATGAAGGTGCATTAGGCAGAGCCGCGGTGCCCAGCGGAGCCAGCACCGGTGTGCATGAAGCCGTTGAGCTGCGTGATGGCGATAAGAAAGTTTATTTGGGTAAAGGGGTATTGAAAGCTGTTAAAAATGTAAATGATGTTATCGCACCTGCGTTGACTGGCTATG
>DASTIZ010000316.1:0-7151 GCA_035717045.1 Chitinophagaceae bacterium | reverse complement strand
GACAGTCAACGCATAACATGAAATATGAGGGATCTTCAAAGCGATTACTTTTTCTACATTTTGTTTCCATTTTTCATCGGTTAAAAGAGGATGCCCATAGATCAGATCAATTGTTATATTGTCAAATTGCATGATTGCCGACTGCAGACTGCCGACTGCCTGGCTGGCATCATGGGCCCTGTTCATCCATTGCAGGTCATCTTCAAAAAAACTTTGCACCCCGATGCTCAATCGGTTAATCCCGATTTCCCTCCAGCCGGTCAATTTTTCTTCATCGATATCATCAGGATTTGCTTCAAGGGTTATTTCAACTGTGTCCAAAACATGAAAAGTTTCCCTGATCTTTTCAATCTGCAATCTTAAATCCGAAATCGACAATAATGACGGCGTTCCTCCACCGAAATAGATAGTTTCAATAACGTTGGGTTCCATTACTCCCCTCTCCGCCTCCGGCGGAAAGGGGTCGGGGGGTGAGGTGAAATATCCTTTTTGTAGTTCAATCTCCCTCAATAAAGCCGCCAGCAATTCGTTTTTATACCGCAAAGAGGTGGAAAAATGAAAGTTGCAATAGTGACAAGCCTGCTTGCAAAAAGGAATATGTATGTAAATCCCGGACAATAAAATATTTTTGAGTATCCTTTGAATGACTAACCCGGCAAAAATACAAAGCCATCTACCTGCAACCCTGCTGTTTTTTGTTATTGTTTTGTTTCAATACACCTCATTTGGTCAAACAACCTACCAGCTCAACGCCAGATCCATTGATAAAGACTCCGTGTTTTTGAAAAGCGAAGTCGGGTTACAAACAGAATTTCCTTCAAGAAACAATTGCATTGATTATGTAAATAAGCTTCCTTCGTTATTACAGGCAAAGGGTTTTGTCACCTCGTCTCTCGACAGCGTTTATTTTGATTCAACCTTTGCAAATATTGTGATCTACCTGGGGCAACAATATAAATGGGCGCATATCAATATAACTGCGGCAGATCCTCAACTGCTGGCCATCTCAGGCTGGAATGAAAAAGCCTTTACGAATAAACCAATCAACTTCGACCAGGTGAAAAATGTTCAGGATAGAATGTTAGTCTACCTGGAAAACAATGGTTACCCTTTTGCAAAGATTTTTCTTGACAGCATTCATTTGATCGAAGACAGCGTGTCGGCAAATCTGGTGGTTGATAAGGGCCCACTATATAAAATTGACAGTATTCGGGTGTATGGCAATGCGCGGATCTCCAATGATTTCTTACAGCGATATCTCGAAATTCCCAATGGAAGCATTTACAGCAGGGAAAAATTAATGGGTATTTCAAAGAAGATACATGAGTTAAGTTTTGTGGAAGAGGAACAGCCATCCAATATGAGTCTGTTGGGCACCGGTTCGGTCCTGAATCTATATCTAAAGCAAAGACGAAGCAGCCAGGTAAATGCGTTGATCGGTTTCTTACCTAACAATGACCAGCTTTCTTCAAAAAAGTTATTGATAACAGGGGAGGCAAATATCCACCTGCGAAATGCATTTGGTGGAGGCGAGGCGCTGGGTCTCAACTGGCAGCAACTCCAGGTAAAGTCGCCCCGATTGAATATTTTTTACCGCCATCCGTATTTGTTCCGCTCTCCCATGGGAGTTGATTTTGCTTTTGACATGCTTCGAAAAGATTCCACTTACCTGAACATAAACCTGAATTTTGGAGGTAGCTATGTGCTGTCAGAATCAGAATCAGGAAGGATCTTTTTTCAACACTTTCAAACTATCTTAAGCCAGGGCGGGGTCAACAACGCACAGGTGATAGCAACAAGAACATTGCCTGATATAGCAGACCTTAAAACGGATGCAATAGGTGTAGAGTTTGAAAAAATCAAAACAAATTACAGGTTGAACCCGAGGAGTGGTTATGAATTCAGGCTTGGTGGCTCGGCCGGTATAAAAAAGATCAAAAAAAACAATGCAATACTGGAATTAAAAGACCCATCCGATCCTTCTTTTGATTTTGATAACCTGTATGATACTGTAAAATTGAAATCGTACCAATTGAAGTTTGTAAGCTCTGTTGCCAAATATTTTCCGGTTGGGAAACAAGGTACATTTAAAACAGCGATCAATGGCGGTGCCCTTCTGAGTGACAATATCTTCCGCAATGAGCTTTTTCAAATCGGCGGCTATAAATTACTACGTGGATTTGACGAAGAGAGCCAATATGTGTCGCAATATGCTGTTGGCACGTTAGAGTATCGGTACCTGATCGGTTTAAATTCTTTTTTCTTTGGCTTTGTCGATGGTGGCTGGGCAAGAAATAATAGCCGTAGTTCAAAAAATACATACGGATATGTCGGAACAGGGCTAGGTCTCGCATTAGAAACAAAAAGCAGTTTGTTTACTATCGCATGGGCGGTAGGAAAACGAGATGACGCGCCATTTAATTTAAGACAATCAAAGATCCACTTTGGGTTTATGAATTATTTTTAGCGAGACTCACTTTCATGCCACGACCATAAAACACTTTAATACTTTTGCGTTTCGAATGAAGCAACTCTATTTACTTTTATTATTTATTTGTTTATACCCGGCTGCCATTATTGCCCAGGAAGATACAAATAGAGTTGTTCGCGATACCCTGCCAAAAGATACTTTAAAAAGAGACACACTAAAACCAAAACCGGTTGTGCCACGTGTTCGGGACACTTCAAATGCCAGGAGACTTCAAATTATCCAAGTGGACAGCTTGAAAATAAAGGATTCCCTCCGCGTATTGGATTCAATAAAACTTGCACAACAGCAAATTACTGATTCAATTCAAAAAAAACTGGAAGAAGAAAAAAGATCGCAACTAACTGACTTAAAAGAAGGAGAGAAGAAAACTTTTATTGGTAAGGAATTGCTTTTTTATTATTTGGTTCTGTTGCTTCTTTTGTTCGGGCTGCTTCGCCGCGCTTTTGCCAAGTATTTCCATGACCTGTTCCGGGTATTTTTCAGGACCACACTAAAACAAAGGCAAACTCAGGAACAACTGCTTCAATCCTCGCTGCCCTCGGTCTTATTGAATACCTTCTTTGTCTTATCGGCGGGTCTTTACCTGAATTTCATACTTACTTATTTTAATCTCAGTATCACGTCCAACTTCTGGTTGCAGTATGGCTATTGCGCCGCAGCTCTTGCCATTATTTACGTGGTTAAGTTTCTTGGGCTTAAGTTAACCGGTTGGGTCTTCAATGTAAGCAATGCAACCGATGCTTATATTTTTGTGGTGTTCATAGTCAATAAAGTACTGGGCATTTTTCTTCTGCCATTCTTACTATTGCTGGCGTTCACAACAGAGCCATTGTACGGTTCGGCAATCTATTTATCGTGGTTTGGGATCGGTCTGTTACTCATTTATAGATTTATTTTATCCTATGCGGCGATCCGTAAAGAGGTAAAGCTCAATTCATTTCATTTCGTTTTATACATTTTGAGCTTCGAGGTTGTACCACTATTACTGATTTACAAGCTGTTACTGCTCATTTTTTGAAAAGAACTCACTAACTTTGCGGACAATTTAGCCGAACCAGTATGGTAAAAAACGGGAAAGCTGATACGTCAGCTAAGCAAGTGAAAAAGATTTTGATTACGCAACCCAGGCCAGAAAGTGACAAGTCGCCGTACTACGAGCTGTCAAGGAAATACAGTCTTGAACTCGATTTTCACCCATTTATCCGGCTTGAGGCAATTCCGGGGAAAGAATTCCGCAAACAAAAGATCGAGATACAGAATTACACTGGCGTCATCTTTACAAGTCGTAATGCCATCGATCATTTTTTTCGTACATGCGAAGAACTCAAAGTGAGCGTGTCACAAGACACAAAATATTTCTGCATTACGGAGGCCGTTGCGCTTTACCTTCAAAAGTTTATACTATACAGGAAAAGAAAAGTTTTTTACGGTGCTGATGGTACAAACAAAAGCCTGTTCGATGTGATCAATAAGCATAAAAGCAACGAGAAGTTTTTGTATGTATGTTCCGAGAATCAGCAGGACAACGAGATCGTAAACTGGCTAAAAGCAAATAATTGTGAGTTTATCCTTGGGTTTATGTACAGAACCAGGAGTAATGATGTGAAAGAGTTGCTGGAGAAAAAAGAATATGATGTTATTTGCTTCTTTACTCCCAGCGGTGTCAAAAGCCTTTTTGACAATCTACCCAAATTCAGGCAAAATGGTACCGTGATCGGCGCTTTTGGAAACAATACGATGCGCGCTGTAGAAGAAGCGGGATTGAAATTGGAAATAAAGGCACCACAACCGCAAACTCCCAGTATGGTCGCTGCCCTTGAACAGTATATTGTGGCCTGCAGAAAGAAATAACATGTAAAATCTGGTAAAATAATTGAAGGCACTTTAGGGTGCCTTTATTTATTTCCAAGTCCGAACTTCACGAACGTCCCGTCCATGCATAAATTCACTAATAAACTGATTGACGAAACAAGTCCTTATTTACTTCAGCATGCGCACAATCCTGTGAATTGGTTTCCCTGGGGTGATGAAGCTCTTGAATTAGCAAAAAAAGCAAACAAACCCATGCTGGTCAGCATTGGTTACTCGGCCTGTCATTGGTGCCATGTAATGGAAAAGGAAAGCTTTGAGGATGAAGAAACGGCAAAAGTGATGAATGAACATTTCGTCAACATTAAGATCGACAGGGAAGAAAGACCCGATCTTGATCATATTTATATGGATGCGGTGCAGGCAATGACCGGAAGCGGTGGCTGGCCATTGAATGTGTTTCTGACACCAGAGGCCAAGCCATTTTATGGGGGTACTTATTTTCCCCCGAAACGGGCATTCAATCGGCCCTCATGGCAAGAGATTTTGATTGGAGTAACAGAAGCTTTTAATCAAAGAAGACACGAAATAGATGCCCAGGCAGAAAACCTGACTGAACACCTGGCCCAGGCGAATACTTTTGGAATATCAACTCCGGGTGAAACAGACGTTTTTACAAAAGATAAGACTGAGGAAATATATGTCAACATCATGAAAAATGCTGACAAAAAGTGGGGAGGTTTTGGACGAGCCCCAAAGTTTCCTCAATCATTCACCATCCAGTTTCTTTTGAGATATCATTGGGTAAATCGAGTACTTCAATTAGAGTCTTCACAAGTCTCCCCCAATGGGGAACGTCATCCAGAGCAAAGCGAAGGATCTGAGGGGGCCTTAGACCAGGCTCTATTAAGCATTGATAAAATGATAGATGGTGGCATTTATGACCAGGTTGGCGGTGGATTTGCCCGGTATTCAACCGATGCGGAATGGTTGGTGCCACATTTTGAAAAAATGCTTTATGATAATGCACTGCTTGTGTCTGTGATTAGTGAAGCTTACCAGATAACCGGCGAAAAACGGTATAAAGAAATTATTGACGAAACCATTGAATTTTTGCAGAGAGAACTAATGCATGAGCTGAAAGGATTCTATTCGGCACTCGATGCAGATAGCGAAGGAGAAGAGGGAAAATTTTATGTTTGGAACTATGACGAAGTAAAAGATTTAATAGGGAATGACGCTGATCTTTTCTGTGAATTTCTTGATATAAAACGGGGTGGAAATTGGGAGGGGAAATCAATTTTGTGGAGACGAAAAAAGGAAGAAGATTATTGCCGGGAAAAAAATATTTCATTGGAAGAATTGCAGCGAATCATTGAGAACGGAAAGAAACTATTGCTCAAAAAAAGAAGTGAAAGAATAAGACCTCAGACTGATGATAAGACCCTTTTAGGATGGAATGCGTTAATGAACACTGCATTAAGCAAAGCTTTTTCTGCAACAGGAAATGAAAAGTACCGGCAACTTGCTATTGACAACATGCAATTTCTGCTGACTGATTTTTCAAGAAAAAACAACGGCGGGTTTTATCATAGCTGGAAAAACAATGTTGGCAAGCAACCCGCGTTTCTTGATGATTATGCGTTCTTAATTCAGTCCCTCATCCAGTTGCAGGAAATATCCGGCAACACAAGTTATCTTCTCGACGCAAAAAGGGTTACCGAATTTGTAATCGAAAATTTTACGGACCCGGCCACTGACTTTTTCTTTTATACGGGCAAAAACCAGGAGGATGTTATCCTGAGAAAAAAGGAAGTGTATGATGGAGCACAGCCCTCGGGGAATGCGGTCATGGCAGATAACCTGTATAGATTGGGACTCTATTTTGATAAACCCGGTTGGCGCGAAAAAAGCAGCAGAATGATTGGTTCATTGGGAAATGCTATCGTTCGTTATCCAACATCGTTTGGAGTTTGGGCCTGTCTTCTCTTAGAAATCACATCAGGAATCAATGAGATCGCCGTTATCGCCAGCAAACCGCAGGCTGTTCTAAGTCAAATTCTTAAAGAGTACATCCCACACAAAATTTTGATGAGTTCAGAAACTGCAAGCAACGCTTTTCCACTCTTATCCGGTAGGGTAAAATCCGGTGATGTGACCGTGTATTTGTGTAGAAATTATTCATGTGAAAACCCTGTTTCAACGGTTGAAGCTTTGGTCGATTTAATCAAGCGTAAAGAATTAAAAATTAGTTGATATGCTATACAATATTGCAACCTGAAACCCGTTAGAACTTTTACCTCGTAAATGAGGCTTGTATTCAAAAAAAATAAATATTATCCTTGTGATTCGGTTACATTCAAAATATTATATTTGTCCTTTACCCTTTAAGTGTATGAAAATGAAAAACCTTTACAGCATCCTCCTCGTGGTGGCGGCAACACTAACGCTAACCGGTTGCGGAATCTTTGGTAAAAAGAACAGCAAGGGGAGCACGCTCCCTAATGATGGCCAGGTGCATGGTATTGCCCCCGGCAGCAGATATGTTCTTCCCAAACCTCCGGGCATGGTTTACATCCCACAGGGAACTTTCCACATGGGTCCAAGCGATGAAGACCCTGCTTATGCATTCAGCGCAAGAAATCGTTCCATTTCTATCAGCGGTTTCTGGATGGATGCAACTGAGATCACTAACAATGAATATCGCCAGTTCGTTTATTGGGTTCGCGACTCAGTAACTGCTGCTGAACTAAAATATGTGAAGCCTGGTAAGGATGGTAATGAGTACATTGACTGGGCAAAAATGAAAACTGTAAAATGGAACGATCCAAAGTTCCTTGAGCAGTTAGGG
>DASTIZ010000315.1:0-17615 GCA_035717045.1 Chitinophagaceae bacterium | reverse complement strand
AATCGGACGCAACCGGTAATACGAATAATGATTTTGATTTTCTGACTTACGATGAGACATTTTCACTGAAAGGTTATGGATTTAACCTGCGGGGTGGTTTGATCTTCAGGCCAAAGGAATATATCCGGGTAGGACTTGCTGTGCACTCTCCCACCTGGATGCCATTAAAAGAAACCACAAACTCCGGCTTTGCGGCAGACCTGGAAAATCTCTTTGGACCGGGAAATGGTTATGATAGCGTGGAAATGTCTGTGGTCACAGGGACCAGCGGGCCAATAGAAAATAAATATGTGCTGAATTCACCGACTAAGATCATGGTCAGCGGATCCTATGTATTCAGAGAGGTAGAAGACATCAGGAGACAAAAAGGATTTATCACTGCTGATATTGAATACACCAATTACAGGTGGCTTTCTTATGGTCCCTATGAAGGCGAGAACAATTCAGCCACAAAGGCTCCCTTCGCTCCTTTCAATGAAGCGATCGATGCTATTTACAAGGGCACATTTAATTTTCGTATCGGAGGCGAATTAAAATTCAAGGTCATAATGGCCCGTGCTGGTTTTGCTTATTATACCAGTCCATATAAAGACAAGGAATTAAAAGGAAGAAAAATGTTCGCAAGCGGAGGACTCGGCTACCGGAACAAAGGAGTGTTTGTTGATCTCACATATGTACACCGCCTGAATAAAGACGTGAATTTTCCGTACCGCGTGAATTCCCCAAGAGCCAATACATTTGCCGATCTGAAAGATAGCGGCGGCAACGTGGTCCTTACAGTTGGCTTTAAGATCTGAGTCGCAATCATACTAACTGGTTTGCAAGGAGCTCCCCCGGAGCTCTTTTTTGTTTTTATCACGCTGAAAATTTTTCACAAGCTCCAATTTTTTCATGTCATCATTTCACTGTTTTAGGGTTATTGTTTTTTAAAAAAATTTGGCACGGAATTCGAAAAGCAAAAATCAAATAAGACAAATTTAAGGCTATGAGACCTTTCGAAATCAACTTTGATTTCCCTGTGGCCTCTTCAAACTTAAAAATTTCTCTTAACGCCACCGTGGAAATTCACCATTCGGAACCGTATTTCGTGATTCATGATTTTTATTTGGCCGATAACAAGAAAGACAATGGGTTTCACTCTGTGCTGCCCGTACAGGAGGTAAAACGAATACTTCGTGACAACTCATATTTGTGGGTGCATAAGGATTCGGAACAGGAATCGGAATTAAGCATTGCAATCGGTACCGGCATTGAACGAGTGCTCACCAATGATCAGCTAAGTAAATTGTGACACCAACGGTTTGTTTGGAGCAATGATCACCGACATAAAGCAAAAAGCGTCCTGCATAGAGCCGGACGCTTTTTTCCTGAAGCAGATTGTCTTAATAGAATACTTTCATCTCCACGCGTCGGTTTTTAGCACGACCGCTCGAAGTTTTGTTGTCAGCAACCGGCGTGGTTTCGCCAAAGCCTTCGCTTTCAAGCCTGTCTTCACCGATGCCTTTACTTACCAAATAACTTTTTACTGAGGCGGCACGGCCATCACTGAGCTTCATATTGAAATCATCATTACCAACATTATCGGTATGGCCGTCTATCTTCAATTTCAAACTTGCATTGTCATTAAGCACTTTTACCAATTCATCCAGAGGCTTGTAAGATTGCCTTAATAATTTGGTGCTACCTGTTGCGAAGTACACATTCCTGGCGGCATAAGCTACTGTCTTAGAAACTTCTTCCGTTATCTCAGGACAACCTTGCTGTGCAGCCACTCCG
Organism: Chitinophagaceae bacterium; assembly: GCA_035717045.1. Taxonomy (GTDB): domain Bacteria; phylum Bacteroidota; class Bacteroidia; order Chitinophagales; family Chitinophagaceae; genus VBAS01. The sequence continues at coordinate 15,839 of DASTIZ010000315.1, read as the reverse complement.
GGCACATCCGGGCATTTATCTTCTTCGTCGTTGATTCCATCTTTATCTCTGTCGGGAACCGGGCAGCCCGCATAGCGGGCTACACCTGCTTCATTCGGGCACTTGTCTTCTTCGTCATTAATACCATCTTTATCCGTATCCGGAATCGGGCAACCCTCGTATTTTGCCAAACCCGGTTCCGTAGGACATTTATCGTTCTCATCGTTTATCCCGTCCTTGTCAGAATCCGGAATGGGGCAACCATCGTACTTTGCTACACCGGGAGTTGTGGGGCACTTATCATTATCATCAATGATTCCGTCATTGTCACTATCTTTCGGAGGAGGGGGTGGTGGAGGGATAACCTGGGGCTCTTTCCTTTTTCCAACCCGACCAGAAATACCGAGGGCATGCATGAAATGGTAGTTAGTAGTACCCGTTGTAACCGGAATTCTGTAAGTTGAATTAATAAAAAGGCGGCCTTCATCAAAGAAATTTACGTTCAGCCCAACACCCAGAGGAATATAGGCACCATAGTAGATCCCAAATTTCTGCCCGCCCAAACCTGCGATCAGGTGCGGTTGAATCCAGTACTTGTCTGAAACCATCTTGAAAAGAGCGACCCCCTCTATTTGTAATTGTAACCTTTCCACACCATCATCTGGTCTATCCGCAACCGGCTGGCTGAGGAACGCACCACTCAATGAACCGGCAAAATCTATATGCCTTTTTATCCCTTTGAAGTAATGCACGCCGATCCCGGGAAACATCTCTTTTATTTCACCAAATTGTTTATCTCTTAATACAGCGCTTAAAGAAGTTGTGCGAATCAATTCAGCAGTTTTGTAATCGAAAAGATTGAAGCTAACACCAATTTCGGAGGATCTTATTTCATCGTCCTGACCTTGTACCACAGGTGCAATCATGATGGCGGCAAGCAGTGAAACAAATACATGCTTCATATATAGTAGTTTGGTTTTAACAAAAGTAAAGGCTTGCCAGTATATCCTGAAATAAAATATTGGTATGATTTCCACCTATTATGCAGGCTTGTCTTTCCCTAATACTTCAACCTTCACGCGGGTGAGTCCCGATTTTATATAATTCAATTTGTCAGCAGCAGTTCTTGAAAGATCAACGACCCTTGTCATTTTTGGATGAAGGCGGTCATTTATTTTAACGGTAACACTTTTACCATTCCTGAGATTGGTTACTTTTATCCAGGTTCCAAATGGCAATATATTACATGCCGCAGTCAACTTTTGTTGTGAAAAGATCTCGCCGTTTGCTGTCTTCTTTCCCTGGAAACTGTTGGCGTAAAAACTTGCCGTTCCATAAAGGATCTTTGGCTTCGCTTTGTTCACCGTAGTATGTCCAGTCAGGAGATTGGAAACTGCAAACAATAAACCAATAATAAAAAGTTGTTTCATTCGGCGTTCTTTTTGTTAGCAAAAAGCAATTCGGCCATTTTCTTATCCTCGTCATAAATATCTTCAAAAAAATCGATTTGTCCATTGTTGACTTCACAGGTAAAATACCGGATAAAAAGAGGGACTTTTGCTTTGATCGGTATGCTGTGTTTTTCTTTTATTTCAAGCCAATGCATCAGGGAATCCACGGGTACCGGCCTGGGTTTGGCATTTGCATTCACTGTATTCTCATTATTAATAATGTACAGCGCCATTTTTTCCCATTCCTGCACGCGAACACAACCATGGCTTAATGCCCTTGAATCGGTATTAAAGAAAGACCGTTGGTTGGTGTCATGCAAATATACCGCGTATTTATTATTGAAATTGAACTTCAAGACTCCCAGCGCATTATCATCACCGCTGCCCTGGATCACCTTGAATGGAATCGCCTTTTTATACTTTGACCAATCGATCGAATCCGCCCTTATTTCTTCGTTCTTTCCGTTTAACAGGCTGTAGCCTTTCTTTCTCAGGTACCCCGTATCTTTTTTTAACCCAGGCAAAATCTCTTTCTCAATAATACTCGACGGAATTGTCCACTGTGGATAAGTGATCATTTCGGAAACAGCACTGGTGAGGACTGGTGTTCTGGTTACAGGTTTACCTACTACCACTTTACTTTTCAGTACAAGAGTATCATTGTTCATTAATCGCAACGTATACGAAGGAATATTGACCCAAATGTACTTTTGAGGCATGGAGTCAGGCAACATTTTATAACGATCCATCGTGATCGCGATTCGCTTGAATTTTTCTTCATCCGAGAGATTCAGTATACGGATTGTTTGAGCGCCGATCCTTCCGTCCACCTTCAATCTCCTTTCTTTCTGAAACCTCTTTATTATCGATGCGAGTTGTAAGGAATCCACATGTAACGATGTAGAATCTATAAAACGTATCTCAAACAATCTTCTTATTATTGCCTGTCTCAACTCCTCACGGTCCTTATTTGGAAAACTAATCGGAGTAACCGGTCCAAAATCTGCGTGATCAAGAAAATCTTTAACCGCCGTTTTCAATTCACGGTAGCCTTCATGTTTAGGTTCCAGTGGGGGAATAATGAAGTCAAGCGACAACCCTGAAGCGGCCGCGTTGAATTTCGACGAAATGTACTCCTCCGTTAACACCGAATCCTTACGGAGTGTAATGCTATCAGTTGGCAGGCGGCCCAGCTTAATATCATGTATAATGCTTATCAAGGCGTCGCTAAGCATCAGGTCGGCGCGAGCCCAACTCGCAGCATCTTTTATATCGTTGTCAGCAGCAAATTTATTTTTTAATGCAAGCAGCTGATGTGAATGATAATCTTCCGGAAAGAGTCCGTAATATCTTACGTTTTCGATAAAGTGCAAGAGTGAATCGCCGTGCTTCAGCCATTTTTGAGAGCTGCTCCATTGCGGCATGAATGATCTTTGCTTGTAAAGATTGATCAGGACAGGTAATTGATAAAGGACTATTGAATCTTCAAGTCTCCCCTTCTTTGAATCAGCATATTCAAGAAAACTCTGAATCAGTTCCTCCACTTTAGCATCCATTTTTTCCGGTGCCTGCACCATCACCTTCTCAGTCGGCCTGGTTTTTTCCTTGCAGGAAATAAAGAACTGCCCGCAAAAAATCATCGCTGCCGAAGCTACTATGTAACACTTTCCCTTTCTGTAAATCACTTTGATAAGGCGGTTCATAAAAATTTAATGCTAATTTCCCCTCTATGCAATTGGGCAAAGTAAATAATCGTTCTTGTTATATACTAATCTGCATTGTTATTTTTTCAACATGGTGTGTAACCCACTCAAACTCACAAATTTTAAAAGATTTTAAAGAAACAGGAAGTTTTAACGAACAAGAGTTATGGATACAAAACGAGCCTGAAAATGTGACAATAAACATCAATGCGCCGTTGCATTTTAACAAAAATGGAAGAACTTTTCTTGTTTTATTCGCCCTGCCGAATGGCAACAGCATCGAATGGACAAAGGGGAAAAAAATGGATCCGGGCGAAGATTGGCATTTTGATATTCAACATATCGCTGCGCAATCAAGATATGTCAGAGATCTTGATAAAAAGAACAATTATGTCTTTACTTATTTGATGACACAACAAAAAAGCTGGGCAACGTGGAAGAAAACGGTTGAAAATTCAACATTAAAAATTAAAACCATCATTGATAGTTTAGAAAGTCGTTTTACAGACTACAATCCGCAAATCATTTTAAGCGGACATAGCGGTGGGGGCAGTTTTATTTTTGGTTATTTAGATGCAGTTGAACGGATCCCGGATAATATACGACGCATCGCATTTCTTGATAGTGATTACAGTTTTGAAGACAGCTTACATACAAAGAAATTTGTCGTCTGGTTGAAGAAAAAGGATCATCACCTTTTTGTATTGGCATACAATGACAGTACCGTGATTTTTAACGGCAAACAGTTAGTGAGTGCAACCGGGGGTACCTGGTACCGAAGCTGGCTGATGCAAAGAAAGCTATCAGAAGTGTTTCCTTTCAAAACCGCTTCCGACACTTCATTTATAAATCATACGGCGCTGGGTGGAAGAGTAAGAATAATTCTGAAAGAAAATCCAAATGGATTGATCTATCACACGGTGCAGGTAGAGAAAAATGGGTTTATTTATTCTCTTTTATCAAATACCAAATTCGATAGAAGAAAATACTTTACTTATTTTGGAGATAGAGTATATGAGAAGTGGATCTCTGAATAAATGCTCAATCTTCAATATTCAAAGCTCATCGCTCAATGAATAAATTTGAGAATCGAAATTGCGCTTTCACGCTGGATCATTTAAAGGATTATTCGAGGGATCTTTTGTTCCAGCATCATAAAATCACAAAGCACCAAAGCTGTCACCGCTTCAACGATCACCGGCGCTCTTAATGCCACGCAAAGATCATGGCGACCTTTGATTGAAAATTTTTCAACCTGTTCTGTATCCCAATTCAGACTTTCCTGTTCTTTCGGAGTTGATGAGGTTGGTTTTATTGCTAACCGGAATACAAGTTCATTGCCATTTGTTATACCTCCTACTATGCCGCCGGCATGATTTGTTTTTGTCTGGCCGCTCATTTCCATAATGGAATCATTGTGCTCACTGCCAAACATTTTTGCCGCAGCAAAACCGGTCCCGAACTCAACACCTCTTACGGCAGGAATTGCAAAAACCAAATGTGCCAGGACAGATTCAACCGAATCAAACCATGGTTCTCCCAGGCCTGCCGGCAAACCATTTACGCGACATTCAATAATTCCGCCTACAGAATCCTTGGCATCGATTGCTTTTTGAAGGCCTTTTTCTAAATCCTTGTCGCCTCCAATCTCAATAACTTTAGCCTGAATTGTTAATGCTGGTTTCAAGACCTCACCCTCCGGCTCCCTCTCCAAAGGAGAGGGAGAGTCAGACTCCACGAAAAGATTTTTCTTTATTTCTTCGAGCACCCATTCGGCTTTATTTAATACTTCTTCATTGCCAGCAGTGTTGGAGTGGTCGTAAGCCCCTCTCCTTTGGAGAGGGGTTTGGGGCGAGGTCACATAATTCATGAGCTTCTTCGCAATAGCCCCCGCTGCCACAATCCCCGCAGTAAGTCTTGCACTAAAATGCCCGCCGCCACGATAATCTTCAAAGCCCCCAAACTTCTGGTGCGCGACCCAATCCGCATGCCCCGGCCTTGGAATGCTCCTTTGTTTTGTATACTCCTCGCTCCGGATATTTTTATTCTCAAATAAGATGGTAATGGGAAATCCTGTAGTCTTTCCGTTAAAGACACCGCTTTTGAAAATCGGAAAATCCTCCTCCTTTCTTGGAGTAGTCCCCTTATGTTTACCCCCTTTTCTTCGTTCCAGGTCAGGAGCCAGGTCCTCCGGTGATAAGGATAATCCTGCAGGACATCCATCAATAGTTATTCCGACACATTCGCCATGTGATTCACCAAAAATGGAAACTTTGAATATTCTTCCGAACGAGTTCAACCTGATTGTTGTTGGTTAAAATTTGATTGTGTCAAAAGGTAAAGATACACTGGCTCCGAGGGTTTTCAAATCATGATAAAAATCAGGGTAAGATTTTTTTACAGCGTACGCTTCTTCAATCACCGTCTCGCTATTGGCCCCTAACGCAGCCACCGCACACGCCATAGCTATACGATGATCATGATGCGAATGAACATCGGCGCCTTTTACAATTCCGCCACCATGAATAATCATGTGATCGCCTTCCAAATCGATTCTTACTCCCATCTTATCAAATTCATCCTGTAATGCAACCGCCCTGTCACTTTCTTTGTGGGCTAGACGACTTACTCCTTTGATCTTTGTTTGTCCTTTGCAATAAGCAGCCAAAGCAACGAGCGGAGGAAAAAGATCAGGGCTGTCAGTCGCATCAAATTCAAAACCGCGCAAGCCCCCCGGATGAGATTGTATTCCTTTTGCCTCCATTGCAATGGCTGCATTTGCACTCATCATGGCATCCATAATTCTTCTGTCGGCTTGTGTTGAAGACATATTAAGTCCACGTACGGTAATTGAACCAGCAATAGCTCCCGCAACAAGCAGGAATGCACCACCGCTCCAATCGCCCTCTACAGTGTAGTCGTGAGTCATGAGTGGTGAGTCGTTAGTCGGCTCATAATAAAAAATGAATTCCGCATAATTTCTATTCTCCGGAATTCGCATTCCAAATTGCTTCATTACCTCCAGTGTAAGATCGATATAAGGTTTACTTTTTAAATTCCTAACCTTTATCGAAACTGTCGAAAGGTCGGAACTTCGCTCTCCCTCTCCTTCGGAGAGGGAGTTGGAGGGCGAGGTCGCTGCACTATAAGCCATCAATAGTCCAGTAAGAAACTGAGAGCTCAATGAGCCATCAACTTCAATATTTGCCGGAATCAGCGGGCCTTGAATGATCATCGGCAATTTGCCATCATTACTCTTAATCTTAACACCGAGCTTTGGCAATATATCGTCAAAGAAATCCATAGGTCTTGTGACCAGACTGCCGGAGCCTTCAATTGTAATTTCCCTGCCAGTTAAAGCAGCGATCGGCGTAAACATCCTGATGCTCAATCCTGATTCACCACAGTCAATGGTGAGTGGTGAATGGCCAATGGTAGATGGGAAGCCTGCACTGCTTATTATTAATTCCCCATTACTAATTTCAACGGAAGCTCCCAACGTTTTAATGATTTCGATGGCAGCTTTATCATCATTGCTATGCCCGGGATTATAAATTGTAGTCCTTCCCTTTGATAATAGTGCCGCGGCGCAAGCCCTTTGCATCGAACTTTTCGAAGCCGGTGCCTGGATCGTTCCTTTCAATTGTGACGGATATATAGTTACTTTCATAGTTCCTGAATGATTTCTTCAAGTTGTTTTAATGGGATTGACTTTACAACTCCTTTTCCAATTTTTTCCAGCATCACATAATTCATTTCTTTTTTCTCCCGCTTTTTATCCATCTTCAACACATCAAAAACTTTTTGTTTATCAAAATCTGCAAATGTTGGAAGACCATATCTCAATAATAGATTGGCAACTCTTTCCGGTGCTTTGAAACCGATCATCTTTTGCGATATCACAGACGCATAGGTCATGCCTATTGAAATGGCCTGCCCATGTGATAACTCATATTGATTCTCCAGGGCATGCCCAAGTGTGTGACCAAAATTCAGCAACCTTCTCTCACCCTTCTCGAACTCGTCATGCTGCACGACTTTGGTTTTAATCCTTGCATTTCGTTGGACAAGATCAGCAATTGCCTCACGGCTACGCTGATATTTCCTGGGTGTGCTTGTCTCCAAATCCCTGAACATAGCTTCGTCTTTTATTGCTGCATGTTTTATGATTTCTGCAAAACCATTGTGCCATTCATTATGCGGCAGAGTATTCAGATAAACCATATCGTACAGGATAAACTTAGGCTGTCGAATAATACCTACCATATTCTTATAAACCCCTACGTCAATTCCATTCTTACCGCCAATGGATGCATCCACCATGGCAAGCAACGAGGTCGGGATAAATCCAAACGGGATCCCCCGCATATATACTGAAGCCACATAGCCTGTGAGATCGGTAATAACGCCTCCCCCTGCTCCCACCAGCCATGTATTCCGGCTGGCCTGTATTCCTATCAGCTGATCTATTATTTCGTCTACTGTTGATTGAACCTTGAACTCCTCTCCTGGCTTTAATACAATGCAGTTCCAGTTCTTAAACCTTTTTGTATGCCCGTTGTAAACATTTTCATCGGTAATGATGATCGTGTTATCCTTATCAACAATTTCCTTTAAATGAGAAATGCCTCCTGCGAAGTAGTAGTCGACTGAACTATTCGAAAATTTATAACTGATCTTTTTCATTTCAAATTGTCTCAAGGAATACTTCCTTACTATGAATTTTTATTGCCAGACCGGATACGAAAGTAAAAATCAAATCATAATCGTCGTGAAATTCATTTGAGGCAAGAAACGAATCCATATCACTTCTCATGTCTTCAGTATTAAATCCGATTCCATCCAAACACCTTTCATCGTCCGGGTATTCCCGCGAATCACCTTCTTGGATCTTCAAAAAACTAACTTCTTTAAACTTAAATGCCAAATTATTAATCCCGTTATTCTGGATCCATTCTGCACGTCCTTTTCTGAAAATCAACTTAAACTCTTTCTTTAAAACATCACAACTATATCCCGTAAAATCAAAGTCGTTATGCAAATCCAGATATAAATCCTCTTTGACAGCACTGATAAAATCATCTCCTATATTAAAATTGAGCAACTTCATATTGTCGATTAGGATTACAGAACGTACAAGAGTGCGACGCAACAAAAGCCTAATCAAGGAACAAATGCTGGTGATACAATCATCATCCCAGCCTGACCCGTCGCCTCCTTTCGTAAAAGGAATGAAGCAATGCTTCAATGCACATCCAAACCTCAATCCATGTATTTTCACCTTTATGCTCTACCAGACGGAAGCAGTTTTTTCCTCCTAAGTTCCCCCAACGGGGGACAGGGGGCCGGTCTACGAATTCATGATCTTGTTCTGATGATTGATACTCTCCATATGCACCGCATCGAAATACTTCGTGATAAATTCTTTGCTTAGCCCCAATGCATCACCCTTTTTGAATGCTCTTTCCAAAATCTGGTTCCAGCGACTCGTCTGTAAGATCGTTACGTTGTTATTCTTCTTGTACTCACCGATCTTATCGGCGATCTTCATCCGCTGCCCCAGCAATTGTATCAATTCATCATCAAGATGATTGATCTGTTCCCGCAGCTTTTCCAATGCTGTAATAAATTCTTTTTCTTCTGCCGTCTCATGACGCCATTTTATATTGTCCAGTATCTCGGCCAGTTTTTCCGGTGTCACCTGTTGCTTGGCATCGCTCCACGCATTGTCAGGATCAATATGACTTTCGATCATCAATCCATCAAAATCAAGATCGATCGCCTTTTGTGCAATATCCATCAGTATATCACGACGACCACAGATATGCGAAGGATCATTGATGAGTAACAACTCAGGATTACGGCGTTTCATTTCGATCGCCAGGTGCCACATGGGTGCATTACGAAATTCAGTATTACCATAAGAAGAAAATCCGCGATGGATCAAACCGATCTGTTTAATACCGGAACGGGCAACCCGTTCAACAGCCCCCGTCCATAATTCAAGGTCAGGATTGATCGGGTTCTTGATCAGTACGGGAACATCAACACCGCGCAATGCATCGGCCACTTCCTGCACACTAAAAGGATTCACCGTTGTCCTTGCGCCGATCCACAATACATCTACGTCAAACGTCAATGCATCGTGCACCTGTTTGCCGGTCGCCACTTCTACTGTTGTTGGCAACCCGGTCAGTTTCTTTGCGTGTAACATCCATGGCAATCCTTTTGCACCGATGCCCTCAAACATACCGGGCTTTGTTCTCGGTTTCCAGATCCCGGCGCGTAACATATCTACCTTGCCTGTAGCCGCAAGCCGCTGTGCTGTTTGCAGCACCTGCTCTTCGGTTTCTGCACTGCAAGGCCCGCTAATGATCAGGGGTCGTTTGGCCCAGGCCTTCTCTGCTGTTTCTTTCATCGTTCGTTCGATTGTTTGCATTGTCAATATTGTTTGTAAAGTTAATTTTTATGTTCCCAACTATTGTAATTCTATTAGCCTTTCGTTGTGTCACTCACTTGGACGTTCTGTATTGCTATTCAGCTTTCTCAGACTCTTTTATTCAATGGCATTCCCCAAAACAATTAAAGGAAAAGCTATAATCATAAATTTGTATATCCCGCCATCCCTATTGATCTTCACTTGATAATTCGTTTAATCTTATTCGCTCCTTCAATCAATTCTTTTAAATAATCCCAATTCTCCTTCTCCAAACAACTCTTAAACTTTCTCAACTGTGAAATATGTTCATTCAAAACATCCAAGACATTTTCCCGGTTCTGCATAAAGATCGGCACCCACATAGCGGGGTTGCTTTTTGCCAACCTTACCGTGCTCGCAAAACCTGCAGATGCCAATTCAAATATGGCATCTTCCTCTCTCTCCTTTTCCAGTACCGTATTCGCCAGGGCAAATGATGTGATATGGGAAATATGACTGACATAGGCTACATGCAGATCATGGGCTACAGCATCCATTTCAAGCAAATGCATTCCTATTTTCCTGAACATATTCTTTGTCCATTCCAACGCATCCTCATCGGTTTCATCGGCATTGCATATTATGGCCGCGGTATTTTCAAATGCGCCATGGACAGCAGCCTGCGGACCGCTGTATTCAGTTCCCCACATCGGGTGGCTTGCCACTAACCTTCCCCTTTTAGCGTGTTGCTTCGAAATATTGATCAGCTGTTCTTTCGTGGATCCTAAATCAATGATGATCTGTTTATCAACCTTATCAAGTATCGAAGGCAAAAGCTTTATCATCGCATCAACAGGAATGGCTAAAACAATTACGTCAGAACTATTGATTGCTTCATCCAATTCCATGATCTCGTCCACCAATCCGAGTTCCAATGCTTTTTTCTGGTGATCCCTGTTTGAATCAACCCCGATCAGTTTACTGGCAAGGCCTTTTTCATTTAGCTGTATGGCCAGAGAACCGCCAATTAAACCCACTCCGACTATTGCTATTCTTTTTCTTTCTGACATGAATTATCCATTATTCATTATTGATTATTAATCCTGTTAATAGCCTCTTCAATTTTCTCAACAGGCGCACACAAACTCACCCTAATATATTTTTCTCCTGCACTTCCAAAAATCCCACCTGGCGTGATGAACACATTGCATTTATATAAAACATCATCACTTAATGCGCCCCCCGCACCTAAGGGATGCTGTTTTGGCCCCTTACCTTTGGAGAGGGGTTGAGGTGAGGTCCTTGCCCATACAAACAACCCCGCCTGCTCTCTTGAAAATTTGCAATTCAACAACTCCAACAACTCAAACACTTTTAATCTTCTTTCATTATACATCCTGTTTACTTCATCATGCCATTCCCTTCCCAACGTCAGGGCCTTTGCCGCCGCGAGCTGCACCGGCAGGAACATTCCACTATCCATATTACTCTTAAACCGTAACACCTCATCAATTCTTTCTTTTGCACCGCAAAGCATCCCCACTCTCCAGCCCGCCATGTTATGCGATTTACTTAACGAATTCAATTCGATCACACAGTGTTTTGCTCCTTCAATGCTCAATAGGCTCATCGGATTTTCCCCCGATAGCCATCGGGGCAGGATAAAACTGTAGGGATTATCGTGAATGATGAGGATATCATTTTCTTTTCCAAACGCAACGAGTTTTTCAAATAAGGCTTTTGATGGCAGTTGTCCTGTCGGCATTTGAGGATAGTTCACAAACATCAACTTTACTTTCCTGAGACTTTTCCTTGATAGCTTATCAAAATCCGGTTCGTAACGCTTTTTTTCTCTCAGCTTATAATCCCTGCATTTGCCTCCTGCAAGCATTACTGCACTTCTGTATGTTGGATAGCCCGGATTTGGGACAAGCACTTCATCGCCCTTATCCAGGTATGTCATGCAAATATGCATAATACCTTCTTTGCTTCCGATCAACGGTAAAACCTCCGTGTCGGCGTCCAGATCAACACTGTACCATTTCTTATACCAGTCGCTCATTGCCTTTCGTAAAATCGGTGACCCTTTGTAGGATTGGTAAGCATGTACATTGGTTTTCGCACTTTCCTCCTGCAAGGTCCTTATCACATCCTGATGTGGCGGCAGATCAGGACTTCCAATTCCTAGATTGATAATGCTCTTACCCTCCTTATTCAACTCATCAATTTCTCTCAGCTTCTGAGAAAAATAATATTCGCCTATTCCTTTCAATCTTTTTGATGTTTCCATATTTCCTAATAATCTTTTAATTCCTTTTAATCCTGGTTTATTTCCATAATCCCCGCTTATACACACCATAAATCCTCACTTCCTCGGTAATTGGCCGTATCTGCTCAATCACATTGTCAAACTGACCAATCGTATCAAACTCCATGTCGGCATGAAAACTGTATTTAAAATCACTCCCGGGTATGGGAAAACTCTGCAGCTTGCTTAAATTAATTCCTCCTTCAGCAATCTTTGTCAGCACTTTTGCCAAACTTCCTCTTGAATGATCCGTGTGGAAATTGACAGAAGCTTTGTTCGCTTCATTCACAGGCTGAGCAATATCCTGTCTCTGTAACACCAAAAACCTTGTATAATTATTCTTCAACGTTTGAATATTGGGCGCGAGCACTTCCAGTTGAAATAGTTCAGCGGCAAGCTTACTCGCAATTGCGGCAATATGTTTGCTCTTATGCTGGTGAATATGTTTTGCACTTAATGCGGTGTCTTCCGTTTCCACGAGCTTCCATTTATGTTTATCCAAAAAATCATAACACTGCTGCAAAGCCATGGTATGCGAATGCACTTCACGAATATCTTCCAGCTTAACTCCCCGGTTAACCAGCAGGTTTTGCCTGATCTGCAAATAGATCTCCCCGATGATCTTAAGATTGGATTTTTGAAGAAGATTATAATTAGCCAAAATGCTCCCGGCAATCGAATTCTCTATGGCCATGACCCCGCCATCACTTTCTTTTTTCCCCGAGGCGATCCTGATCACATCTCTAAAGGTGGCGCAAGGAATTACCCGGGTGTGCTTTCCTAAGAATTGCTGCGCCGCCACCTGGTGAAAACTTCCTTCATAGCCTTGTATGGCCCATCCTAAATTCTTGCCGGAGGGAAAGATTTGCGAAGTATGCGAATTTTTAACCTGGTCCATATATCTTGATTTTTCCAGAGCCTTCTGCCGGTGACGGTGAGGTTCAAGTGGCCACAAAAAAGTCCCGGCTTTTGCCGGGACTTTCTATGTTGATTCCTGTTTTAATTCAATAAGTTTTCAACAAAAGCAATCCCGGCTTCTGGCTAAAGAAATAATAAAAATAAAACCAACGATATGCTTTTGCGACTTTCATCAGATTCCAAAAATAAGTATTCATTAGTAACAAGCAATCCTTTTTACTAAAAAATTCATCTGAACAATTGTTCGTCCGGCTGGAGTTACCGCCGTGTCACCTTGTGAGCGGCCCGTCAATATTAAAATGCCACCCCAAGCCCGATTGATATCGGGACGGGATGGCCTCTAACGATTGCTTGCCATATGAAAATTTACTTAGTCGCTGTTGTTGAAGGGCTGTCGGTGGTAGTTGCACTAACTGTTGTGGTAGACTCAATAGTTGGTGTTTCTACGGTAACCGGGGTGCTTTCAGTTGTAGCAGAGGTAGATGTAGACTCTTCTTCTTTACCATTGTTACAAGCTGCTAATGCCGCGATAGCGAATACAAAAAAAAGCTTTTTCATGTTTTCTGTTTTTTGATTTTGTTTAAACAAATAGAATTTGGGGTTTATACCGCATTTGTTAAAAGGTAACCCGGCTAAAACAGATTTTTTTAATTTTCTTTGGGTTACTATTTCTAAATAATTGTATTAAAACAAGCAGAGTGAACCCTGATGTTAAAGAAAAAGAGTTGCTGAAGGGATTGGCGACGGGGGATAAAAAAGCTATCGAAACCATCTATAAAGACAATTATAATATGGTTCAAAGCTTGGTTATCAATAACAACGGCTCTGCCCAGGAAGCCAAGGATATTTTCCAGGAAGCTATGATCGTATTGTTGGAAAAAGCGCGGTCAGGCAACTTTGAACTTAACTGTCAGATAAAAACGTACGTTTATTCGGTTAGCAGGAGGATATGGCTAAAAAGATTGCAGCAATACAACCGGTACTCCCGTGAAGTGGACGGCATGTTAGGTACCGTTCCTGTGGAAGAAGATGTGGAAGAATATGAAAGACATGACCACGAGTTTGCAATGATGGAAAAGGCGATCAGTAGTCTTGGTGAACCATGTAAGAGTTTGATAGAGGCGTTTTATATACAGAAGAGAAACATGCAGGACATTGCGAATCAGTTTGGATACACAAATGCAGATAATGCCAAGAACCAGAAATACAAGTGCCTGATGAGACTAAAAAAATTATTCTTTGCCCAATATAAAAATGGAAAGTGATGGAAGATATTCAATTATTGGAATCAGTTGAGCGATATATCCGCGGTGAAATGAAACCGGATGAAAGGGTTTATTTTGAACAATTGAGAAAAACAAACCCTGAGGTGGATCAGCTTGTTGTTGAACACACCTTATTCATTCATCAAATGAACGAAGTAGGTGAATTGCGCAGGTTCAAATCTGCTTTGAATGAGGTACATGTTGATCTTGCGGAAAAAGGTTCGATCAATTCAGACAGGTTGAAAGGTAGGGCGAAAATTGTATATCTCTGGAAGCGTTACAAAAGAGTGGCAACGATCGCTGCAACCATTGCAGGCATTACTACGATCACAATCAGTATGCTCGTGTGGTCCTTGTCTCCAAAAATTGAAAGTTCCCAGGTAACTCAATTGGTCAAAGAAGTAAAGGGATTAAAAGATAAAGACGAAAAGCTGGAAAATAAGGACCAGGAGCTGGATGCAAAAATTAAGAACGTCGATACATCCACTGAAAAAAAACCCACAATTACTCCATCTTATCGTTTTAATGGTACTGGGTTTCTTCTGGATGGAAAAGGGTACCTTGTTACCAATGCACATGTGGTCAGAAATACAAGAGATGTCATTGTTCAAAATAAGAAGGGTGACAATTTTAGTGCAAAAGTTGTTTTTACTGATCTGGCAAAGGATCTCGTTATCCTTAAGATTGATGACAGGTCTTTCAAACCCCTGCTGACTATTCCTTACGGCATCAGTAGATCTAATAGCGAACTGGCCGAATCGATTTTTACACTGGGCTATCCAAGAAATGATGAGATAGTGTACGGGCAAGGATATTTAAGCGCAAAAACAGGATTCAACGGAGATACGTTAAGTTGCCAGCTGGCTATTGCTGCTAACCCTGGTAATAGTGGGGGCCCGGTGCTGAATCATAACGGAGAAGTGATCGGTATTATCAGCACTCGCCAGGATTCAGCCGAAGGCGTGGTTTTTGCAATCAAATCCAGGTATATCTACAATGTACTGGACCAACTAAAGAAGAGTGATACCTTGTATGCAGGTATAAAAGTTTCTTCAAATTCTCTTTTGAAAGGAATGGATCGTACCCAACAGGTTAAGAAGATCGAGAACTATATATTTATGGTGAAAGTGAACTGAACTATGTTGAAGCACAGAATTTCAAAAAGCTGCCCCCGGGCAGCTTTTATGTTGCCCACAGGTTTGAGGGATATTCACCGGCTTCAACAAGTTTTCGCAGGCCTTCCCTCACCATGGGTGCATCTTCTCTATACGTAACACCAAACCATTTGGCAGAAGTAGGTATCACCTTGATCACCCCCTTCCGCTCTTTGATGTATTTATCTGCAGCAATCGGTATGAAAAATTCTGCTTTTGGATTATCGGCATTTCCCGCAAGAAATTCTTTAAATGTTCTTTTGGTGTGATCAAACACCGATGGATCAAAACACCAGAAATTCATTGACACAGGTGTATCCAGGGAAAGTTCTTTTGGAAAATACTCATCGTTACAGAAAACCTTGTCCCCCTGCCTGGACACGTTCAATCGTTCCGCCACCGAAACAAGATTCCCCTTATCATCCACTTCGCACACTCCGCGATTTACCGTTCCATGTTCTGACAATGTATTCACTAATTCATAACCAATGATGGAATACGTTTTTGGATCGCAATCTATTTCGAGGAACTTCTTTGCTTTTTCGAATGAATCTCTTCCGTAAAAGTCGTCAGCGTTGATCACTGCAAAAGGTTCTTTCACCTTTTCATCTGCACAAAGAACGGCATGCGCCGTACCCCAGGG